>JALHSU010000146.1 GCA_022865345.1 Candidatus Zixiibacteriota bacterium | reverse complement strand
TTGTGAAAAATTTAACAAAGTAGCTTGCTAAATCGTATTAAGTATGTTATATTAATCCTGTTAATTCATTTAAGCGAGTCTCTTCATAACTTTCCATTTTTTGTAAGATGCCTGGCGTCAGAATCGAAATCAGAGGGATTGTTCAGGGGGTAGGTTTTAGACCATTTATCTACAACTTAGCAAGAAAATTTGGTCTGAAGGGTTACGTTTTAAACGACACCGACGGTGTGGAGATTGAAGCAGAAGGGGGAAAAATTGATTTAGATAGATTTCTTAGCGGAATAAGAAGGGCAGCCCCTTCTCAATCAAAAATAGTAGAAATGAAGACTTTGAAGATTGCTAGCCAGGGTTTTAGGGATTTTACGATCAGGGAAAGCAAAAAAAAGGAGACCAGAACCGTCTTAGTCTCACCGGATTTGGCTACCTGCCCGGATTGTCTGAATGAGCTGTTTAACCCAGAGGACAGAAGGTTCAATTACCCGTTTTTGAACTGCACTAATTGTGGACCCAGATTGACCATCATCCAGGATACGCCTTATGACAGAGAGAAAACCACGATGTCTGCATTTAAGATGTGCGCGGATTGCAATCAGGAATATCATAATCCTCAAAATAGGAGATTTCATGCTCAACCCAATGCCTGTCCGGTTTGCGGCCCGAGATTAACTTTAACAGATAATCAGGGAAACAGGCTAAGCACCACTGACCATATTCTCACCACGATAGGACTTCTCAAAAAAGGTTACATAATTGCCATTAAAGGGATAGGCGGGTATCATTTAGCCTGCGATGCTATGAATAAGAAGGCTGTCTCCGTTTTGAGGAAAAGAAAATATAGGGAAGATAAGCCATTTGCATTGATGGCAAAAGACCTGAAAACCATCCGCAGGTTTTGTCATCTTAATCCATCTGAAATTGAATTATTACGATCAGTTCAGCGGCCGATCGTCCTCCTGAAAAAGAAAAAAGTCAATTTAATTGCTCCGGAAGTGGCACCCCTCCAGAAAAATTTTGGGGTGATGCTCCCTTACTCTCCTTTACACCATCTTTTGCTCAAGGATTCGAATTTGATCCTGGTAATGACCTCAGGCAACCAGTCGGATGAGCCTATAGCTTATGAGGATAAAGAGGCTTTTGAAAGATTAAAAAAGATAGCAGATTATTTTCTGTTTCACAATCGGGAGATACACAGAAGGTGTGATGATTCGGTAACCAGGGTATTCAGAGGTGAGGAGATGAACTTAAGAAGGGGGAGAGGGTATGTTCCTCTTCCTTTAAAAGTGGACTTACATTTCAGAAAACACATCTTAGCCGCAGGCGCACAGCTCAAAAACACCTTCTGTTTAGCCCGGGACAGTTTTGCATTTCCCAGCACCCATATAGGAGATCTGGAGAATTATGAAACCCTGGATTTTTACTCTAAGGAAATAGAGAGGTTCAAAAAGCTCTGCTCGGTCAAGCCGGAAGTTGTGACTTACGACATGCATCCTGAATATTTGTCCACCAAATATGCTTTATCTTTGCAGAATATCAGGAAGATTCCAGTTCAACACCACTATGCCCATATTGCCAGTTGTATGGCTGAAAATAAAATTAGCCAGAAAGTGATCGGGGTTGCCTTTGACGGGACCGGGTATGGTGAGGATGAAAATATTTGGGGTGGAGAGTTCCTCCTTGCGGATCTACAAGGTTTCCAGAGAATAGCTCATTTCAAATATGTCCCTATGCCAGGGGGAGAGGCAGCTATAAAGAATCCCTGGATGATGGCGGTTTCATATCTCTATGCCTGTTACGGGGAAGATTTTT
Organism: Candidatus Zixiibacteriota bacterium; assembly: GCA_022865345.1. NCBI lineage: Bacteria > Pseudomonadati > Candidatus Zixiibacteriota > Candidatus Zixiibacteriota bacterium. The sequence goes on along the minus strand of JALHSU010000146.1, from coordinate 19,239 downwards.
TAAACCTGAATTTAGAATTCGTCAGGAAGATCGACTTTTCGAGATGGGAAATTATACGAAAAATGCTGGATCAGAAGGTGAATCTTTTTTTGACCTCCAGCGCAGGCAGACTTTTCGATTCGGTCTCAGTCCTCTTGAACTTCAGGGAGAAAACCAACTATGAAGGACAGCCGGCAATTGAATTAGAGTTCTGGGCAGAGGAAAACATCAAAGGGAAATATGACTATGAGATAATCAAGGAAAATGATTTGTACCTAATCCGTCCAGATCTGATAATAAAAGGCGTGGTGAATGACTTAATTAAAAAGCAGAGGAAATCAAAAATTTCCGCCAGATTTCATAATACCATAGCTCAGATCATAAATGAAGTCTGTTCAAGATTAAGAAAAGAATATGACCTGAATTCAATCTGTCTATCAGGAGGGGTTTTTCAGAATATGCTTCTGCTTAGTAGGACTTATGCGCTTTTAAATAAGAATAAGTTCAGAGTTTACACCCATCATCTGGTTCCTCCAAATGATGGAGGTATCTCGTTAGGGCAGGCAATAATCGCCAATCAGAGGGTCTAATATGTGTTTAGGTGTTCCGGTAAAAATCGTGCAGATAAAAGGAAATAAAGGGGTTGCTGAGTTCAAAGGGGTCAAAAAGAAAATCAATTTAGAGCTTCTGGAAAACGTCAAAAAAGGTGACTACGTGATTTTGCATGCCGGTTTTGCGATTCAAAAGATGGAGCCAGAAGATGCGTTGGAAACCTTGAAATTATTTGAGGAACTTGCTGGATTTGGAAATGAATAGAAACTTTCAAGACGAATTTTCTAATTCGAAGATAACTCAAATGCTGGCAGAAAAGATCAGAGATGCCGCCAGAAAGATCAAAAAAAATATTGCCCTGATGGAGGTATGCGGGACGCATACGGTTGCCATTTTCAGGTCTGGAATCAAGAGCATTTTGCCAGACAACATAAAATTGATCTCTGGACCGGGGTGTCCGGTCTGCGTGACGCCGAATAATTATCTGGACAGAGCCGTTGCTTTTTCCAGATTAGATCATACCGTACTTTGTACATTCGGGGATATGATGAAAGTGCCCGGCTCTTCCTCCTCTTTAGAAAAGGAGAAAACCGGCGGGAAAGATATAAGGATCGTCTATTCCACGCTGGATGCCTTGAAGATCGCCCGGGAGAATCCTGATAAAAAAATAATCTTCCTGGGAGTCGGATTTGAAACTACTGCTCCTACAGTGGCGGTTGCTTTAAAGGAAGCCAGAAGGAAAAAGGTCAGAAACTTTTACGTTTTGTCAGCTCACAAACTGGTCCCGCCGGCTTTAAGATTTTTAGCTGAATCGAAGGATTTGAAAGTAGATGGGTTTATCTGCCCCGGACATGTAAGCACTATCATCGGGACAAAACCTTATGAATTCCTGGTAAGGGAATTTAAAATTCCCTGCGTCATCTCCGGATTTGAGCCTTTAGACCTTTTCCAGTCCCTTTATATTTTGTTGAGTCAGATACAAAAGAAAAAACCCGAGATCTCTAATCAGTATGTTCGCGCAGTCAAAGGCAATGGAAATCTGAAGGCATTAGGGCTGATGGATGAGGTTTTTGAGAAAGAGGATTCAGTGTGGCGAGGGATAGGTACGATCCCGCTCTCCGGTCTGAGGATTGGAGATGATTATAAAGAATTCGATGCTCTTACACAGATAAACGTGCAGGTAGAGAAAAGCAGAGAGCCTAAAGGGTGTCTGTGTGGTCTGGTGATTCAGGGAAAGAAGACTCCCTTAGATTGCCCTTTCTTTGCAGTGAAGTGCAGTCCCCGGAATCCCATAGGTCCCTGTATGGTCTCATCTGAGGGTTCCTGTCAAGCTTATTTTAAGTATGGGCAAAAGGGTTATGTGAAAAAAACAGTGGAGTTGAAAAGAATGTAGCCTGTGTTTCTTATGAACCCTTAAGGGTGCGACTACCAGCTTCCCGTAGCTTTAACAGTTCAAAGCCACTTTAGTGGCGTATCCTCACCCGATCCTCTCCCTTTAGGAGAAGGAAAAAGATAGAACTGACTAAAGTCAGTTAGAACACTGTCTCGCACTCTCAAAGGGTGCGGCTACTTTCTATGAGAGGTAAATTAGATGGCAAAAAAACATAAGTCAGGCGACAAAATTAGCCTTTCACACGGCGCCGGCGGGAAGCTGTCCCTGGATTTAATCACTCATCTGCTTAAAGGGAACTTCGATAACAAAATCCTGAACAGGTTGGAGGACTCGGCGGTCTTCGAATTAAACGGACAAAAAATCGCCTTCACCACTGATTCCTATGTGATCCAGCCAATCTTCTTCCCGGGTGGAGATATAGGGAAATTAGCAGTCTGCGGGACTATCAATGACTTGTCGGTTGTGGGTGCAAAGCCGCTTTACCTTTCCTGTTCTTTGATAATCGAGGAGGGGTTAGATAAAAGTATTTTGGAGAAAATCATCTTATCTATGAAGAAAACCGCTCAAAAAGCAAGAGTGAAGATTGTGACCGGGGATACTAAAGTGGTGGGAAAGGGAAGCGCGGACAAAATATTTATCAATACCTCAGGAATTGGCACCATTGGAGACGGAATCGGTTTAGGAAGAGAGAAGATAAGAATTGGAGATAAAATTATCCTCAGCGGAACGATAGGCGACCACGCCACAGCCGTTTTGTCTTCAAGGGCTGGTCTGGAATTCCAGACCGGGATAAAAAGCGACTGTGATTTTCTTTCTGACCTGATCGGCTCGATTCTTAAATTTAAAGATAAGATAAAATTCATGCGAGACCCCACGCGCGGAGGCTTAGCCTCAGTCTTGAATGAGATGGTCGAAGGCAAGAGACTCGGCGCTCTTCTGTACGAGGATAAAATTCCGATCAGGGATGAAGTCACCGGGTTCTGCGAGCTTTTGGGATATGACCCATTGTATCTGGCAAATGAGGGTAAGGTGATAGTTGTCGCTGCTTCTAAAGTAGCAAAAGAAGTCCTGAAAATTATGAAAAGAAATAAACTGGGCAAAGATGCTGAAATCATAGGAGAGATAACCGCAGAATACAAAGGTATGGTGGTTCTTAAAACCAGATATGGAGGAACCAGAGTCGTGGATATGCCCACAGGTGAGCAGTTCCCGAGAATCTGTTAAAGGAATAATTATGCACGAACTTTCATTAGCCCAGGGAATTATACAGGTGATCGAAGAGGAACTTGAGAAAAGGAAGGAAAAAGGAACGGTTCAGAAGATTAACCTCCGAATAGGCCAGCTTTCCTGCGTAGAGCCGGAGGCATTGCTGTTTTCCTTTGAGTTCTGTTCTAAAGAGACTCAGTGTGAAAACGCAGTGTTAAATATCGAGAAGGTCCCTCTTGCCTGTGAATGTCAAAACTGCGGGAAAAATTTCTTACCAAAGGAAGCCGTTTTTGTCTGCCCGGATTGTAAGTCCTGCCGGATAAAGATATTGTCCGGAGAAGAATTTTATATAGACTCTTTTGAGATAGAATAGGAGCAGATTATGAAGATAAAAGTTTTGAAGGATGTTCTCAAAGCCAATGATACCATCGCCGAGGAAAACCGAACTATATTGAGAAAAAAAGGGATTTTAACCTTAAACCTCATGAGTTCACCCGGTGCAGGGAAGACCCTGATCTTAGAAAAGACCGTGGAGAGATTGAAAAAAGATTTCAAAATCGGGGTAATCGAAGGTGACGTCTCAACCTCAAATGATGCCCGGAGATTAGCCAGATATGATATCCCGGTAATCCAGATAAATACCGATTCCATAGGCGGTGCCTGTCATCTGGATGCTAACATGGTCAAAGAGGCGCTGGGCTCTCTTGATCTATCTTCAATTCAAATCCTTTTTATAGAGAATATCGGAAACCTGATCTGTCCAGCCGGGTTCGATTTAGGTGAGGATAAAAAAATCATCGTTTTGAGCCTGACCGAGGGTGAGGATAAACCGGTTAAATATCCGGTTGCTTTCCGAAAAGCTGATTTACTGCTGGTCAACAAACTCGACCTGTTAAATCATCTGGACATAGATTTGGAGCTTTTGCTTAAGAACAGCAGGAAGGTAAATCCTGGACTCAAATCTATACAGCTTTCTGCAAGAACAGGCGAGGGGATTGATGAATGGGCGCAGTGGATAAAAAAGAACCTGGTTCTGAAGACTAAAAAGTCATGAGTGTAGGGGCACGGCGCAGTTCGACAGGCTCACTGCTTTGAGCGAAGTCGAAGAGCGCCGTGCCCCTACATTTTTTGTGTATAGAGATTCTAATGCAACCTTCACCTTTCTCTTGATCAAAGCCTAAGAAATTAAATACATATTCCTGCTTGTTTGCAATGAACGTTTCACGCTCATGACCACTGAAATGAAAGTTTGGATTGGATATATCTAATTTCCCTTCTGCGATTATAGTGATCCATGTTGTGTCAGGAGCTACTCCTGACACCGGTTCCTGTCAGGTCTAGGACCTGACAGAACACTAAAAAGTCATATAGTCGTTGCCCTTATAGACTTGTTTAATTCTTGTCTTTTCCGTTCTGTATACCCCGGAAACCAACTACTAAAGCCCAGAGGTATAAGAGTAAAAATCCATGAAATAAAAATGAAATTAGCTGAGAAAGTATCATGAGAACACAGTTTGTATAGAACATATACCTCAATCAGAAATATCGGTAGTGTAAAAAACATATGGTGAGGAAGTGCATATCTGCTAAGTGACTCTGGATTAAGGAATGTCCTACTTCTTGAGTTTTCCCAATGTAGAATACCTTGTAAACTATTAGGAAGTATAGAAGTCCATTCGTTTTGAAGGTAGTTTACTAAAGCTGCTACTACCAATTGATGGATATGAAGCAAATATATACCACCCAAGAGGAACCAAGGAATAATAAGGAGAATTGCATATGCGTTTTCCTTTTGAATTACATATCCTACGAATGCAGCCAAGACAGTTAGACAAACAAGATAAATTCGTTCCTGCATTTTAATATGTAATAATATATCTTCTCTCGCTGTCCGGTAATAGGATAGCAGAAATTCTGTGTTTTCTGTAGTATCTGCCATTTAAGTCTCCTCCCAAATATTATTATTTCTTGATTTCAAGCAACTTTTCGAGAATGGTTTGGGTTGTCCTTTCACTTATTATGCTTCCAAAGTGTCTTCCGAGTTCAAAGGCTCCATAGACAAGAAGCGTTAGAAGCAAGGTCACCATAATAAGAGGTATATTAAAGTTCCGTGCATTCCATGCCAGCAGACCTCTAACTCTCCGAGAATAATTAATTGAACATACCCCGTTAGTGTGAGTCACCCTAGAGTTGCCCTCCTCATCAAATTTGGGATCACGATAGGACCAGACTATAACTGAGATTTCATTTTTAGGACGAAGAGAACCCAGGGAAATCTCATTCGTAAAATTAGCGGGGGTTTGTCTTTGTTCCCCACGATTAATCCAGTATATTCCTCCAAATGGTAGCTCAAGATTTAAACCAGTAACTTCCTTAGATCCCTTATTATATACTTTGAAAAAAAATATTGAATGAAAATGAATCAAGTCCTCAACATTAAACGGGTATTTCGGTAAGAGATATGACCTAAGATATTCAACTGCCTCTAATTGCTCGTTTTTGTCTTTGATTGACCTAAAGACCGGTTGTAAACTATCTAGGTTCACCATACTTCGGAAATAGTTATATTCCGGCACAAGAGGTAATGGAATTCTAAAAAGGGAATAGTCGCCTTCTGCGGAGATATCATATTCGGGACCCTTGAAATATCCGACAATCTGCAAGATTAACAATATGGCTCCAAGAACAATAGAAATCTTCCCGATCCATGCCCAAATATTTTTTGAACTTTTCTCATCTCCGTTCATCTACATTGCCTCCAATAATTTTGGTTATTTTATTCAGAGTTCTATTTCTTCTGAGCTTCTAGCTCTTTTTTAATTGATTCCCTGATTTCCACAAATCTATCAATGAAATGATTTCTATCTTCCAATGTTAGGTTTCTTTGTTTTACGAGATAGTCATTTTTAATCTGAATTAAGACCTCTACTTGTTGAACGAGTCCTGCTTCTTTAGCGTGACGTATACTGTGCTCAAGGAAAGAAAGAGCCCGTTCTTTGTCTTCATCGCCTGTAAACATGAAAAGAATAAGACTAGCTATCATTCCACCTAAGCTATACATTGCTAATTCCTTAGAAGGAGGTCCTGTTTTCTTTGTCTCTTCAATTTCTAGTGCCTCTAGTATAAGCTCACGACTTCCCCACTTTGCCGATTTTATCCTGTCAATTAAGTGACTAATAGGTCTTCTTAGAAATAGAAATATCACAAAAAACAGAAATGACCAGATAAGTGTCTGCAATATTGCTGTTAGATTTAAGCTCATAATATGTGCCTTTCTTTATATGTAATTAGTAGACCTAGGTATAAAAATCACGTAGTTTAATTATATATGAATACAAAAATTAATTAGATTAATCAAGTGTCTTTTTCTAGTTTACCTTGATTCACCCTGAATGCTCCTTCAGGCAATCCAGTCTCCTATCGATGTTGCCTCTTCCCGAATGACTTCTTGAAAGCATGAACCAAGTCCCCAAAGAGCCTGATAATCTCCAGTAGAATCAATCTTAGTTGCTTAATTAGTTTTAGAATTGCTGGAAGAAGGAGTGTCAGTAGGGCAAACAGCCCAAGTAATTTAAGAACGGTCTCGGTCACAAATAAAATACCTCCGTTGATTGTTTCTTCTAATCAACTTTTTCATTAATCCCATTTCCATCATCATCCATATAGGCATTGTTTAACTTTAACAAAAAAAGCCTGCAACGCACCGTTCAAGTGCTATTACAGGCTTCTTTGCCTTAAAATTCTTTTACCTTAATTTCTTATACTAAATAGGAAGTAACTTGTCAAGTAAAATTTTTGTATCTTGAGATTCTTTTACATCTTTTTTAGAGTCCATCAAGTTGTAGGTCCGGAGCTGCTGGTTCCTTGATCTATTCTTTTGTCTGGTGCTCAGGGCACCTGACCTACTGAACTCCCGACCTACTTTATCTTACTAATTCTCTTATTCACTTCACTCCAGGTAGGAGTTATCAGGAAGCTTTCCTCCATATTCTCAATCATCCGGTAAAACTTTTTCATCGGTGCGGCAAAGGTGATAACATCCGCCGGTATACAAGGACGAGCTGAAGGGTCAAACATTCCGATAACGCCTCTGGGATGCTCAGATTCCCTCTCAAGATGTGGATAGTGAACAATGGCACTACAGCCTGAGCCAAAAGGGCAAATTACTCCATTCGGTTCAACCTCGTCAAAACTTGCCAGGGTGAAAAGTCCGGAGAGAACGTCTGGCTGGGCAAAGAAGATAGCCACCTCAGGATTATCTGATTCTTCAAGCAGGTCCCATCTCTTGAAAACTATGAACTTATGAGGTGCCTTGAATACTGGCATCCTTTTCATAACCTCTTTGACCAGCTCCGGGGATTTCTTATAGCGTTCCCCTTCGAGCTCCCCCGGAATGCCGCAGGAAAGGAAATATTCGAAGTTAGGTCTGATCTTTTCGGAAAAGCCAAAATACCTTTTTCCACCGGGACAACCGGTTGAGTCCAAACCAAAGAAAAGAGATTTTCCCTTTCTTACATTGGATAGAGCGCAAATGACACAACGATTTTCCTGAGTTTTCTCAACTTCCTCGACTCCCTTTATCATGTCAGTGTAGTAGAAGCAAATAGGGAGTTCCGCCCCATCAAAATATTTTTTCCAGAGCCGGGTGAATTTGTCTCTAATTTTTATGTCCATGATTCCCTCCGTTTAAGGTAGGGGCAATTCATGAATTGCCCCTACGACTGAATTCCTTTTTCTTGTTCGATATGATGCCTGATGTCCTTTCCCTGTACTAAATAGATGACATCCTCACATATATTGGTGGCGTGGTCGCCGATTCTTTCCAAGTGCCTGGAAACCAGAATTAATTCTAAAGCCCGGGGGATGGTTGATTGATCACCTAACATAAAAGTCAAAAGCTCCCTGAAAACCTGATCTTTTAAAGCGTCAACCTCATCATCCCGTGTCAAAACTGAACGGGCTAAATTCACGTCCCGGTTAATAAATGCATCTAAACTATCTTTTACCATCTTTTGTGTTATATCCGCCATCCGGGGTATGTCGATCAAAGGTTTCAGTTGGGGCTGTTTTATCAGCACAGCAGCTCGCTGGATGATGTTTACTGCCAGGTCCCCGATCCTCTCAAGCTCAGCATTGATTTTCATGGCTGAGGTGATAAACCTTAAATCGGTTGCCATCGGCTGTCTCAAAGCTAAAAGCTTCAAACATAACTCATCGATTTCTATTTGCAGATGGTTTACCTTTATCTCAGCCTCATTCACTTCTTTGAATAAAGAATCATCCCTTTCAGTCAAAGATTTTGCCGCCTTATAGATCATAGATTCAGCCAGGCCTGCCATAAATAAAAGCTTTTCTTTAAGAGACCTAAGCTCCTCATCGAAATGCCTGTGGATTTCCATATTTTCTTCCTTTCTCAATCAGAGATATATTTGAATGTAAGGCTTAGGGTGTGTTGAGAAAACCTACCCTGTCATTCTGAGGGAGTCCGAATGGACGACCGAAGAATCTCTTTATTATTTTGAGGGATTCTTCGTCCACCTTCGGCGTACTCAGAATGACACTTTATTAGTTCCAGTTTTTCAACAATTCCTTTCTCTTTAACTTTGCCTTCGCGTCTTTAGAAAAGGGTAAACCTGAAAGTTTACCCTCCAAATTCTTTTATTCCTGCCAATCTTCATCCGAATCGACCAGTCACGTAATCCTCGGTTTTCTTGTCCCTGGGATTGGTAAATATATTTGAAGTCTCATCGAACTCCACTAACTCCCCTAAAAAGAAAAATCCAGTATAGTCTGAAATCCGGGCAGCCTGCTGCATATTATGGGTTACTATTACAATGGTATAGTTTTTTTTCAGGTCTGAAATCAACTCCTCGATTTTGGCAGTAGAGATCGGGTCCAAGGCAGAAGCCGGCTCATCCATCAAAAGAACCTCCGGCTGAACAGCCAGAGCCCTGGCAATGCAGACTCTCTGTTGCTGACCGCCGGAGAGTCTCATGGCGGATTGGTCTAACTTATCCTTGACCTCATCCCATAAAGCAGCATCTCTTAAAGTCTTTTCCACGGTATCCTCCAGAATGGTCTTATCGGTAATCCCCTGAATCCTTAAACCATAAGAGACATTCTCGAAAATCGACTTGGGAAACGGGTTTGATTTCTGAAAAACCATTCCCACCTTTCTCCTCAGTTCCGAAAGGTCAATGTCTCTGGTATAGATATCCGTTCCATCAAAATAAATTTTACCTGAAACTTTGGTTCCTGGAATCAAATCGTTCATCCGGTTCAGGCATCTCAAAAAAGTCGATTTACCACAACCAGATGGACCGATGAAAGCAGTGACCTGGTTTTCCTTTATGCCGACGGAAATATTTTTTAATGCCTGGGTACTACCGTAGAAGAAATTCAGTTTTTCAACCAAAATCTTGGGCGAAAGAGTTTCTGCCTGCATTTCTTCAGCTTCAGGTATTTCGATCTTAGATTTTATCTCTTCATCCATCATCTTACAGCTCATAATCAGATAGTCTGTCTCATCTGTCTTCTTACTTTGGACCTGATAAATATAGCAATAAAGTTCAAAAGTAAAGTCAAAATTAAAAGAACCAGAACGGTTCCATAAAGGATCGGCTTGGTGGCTTCCACATCCGGGGATTGGGTCGCCATCACATAGACATGATAACCCAGGTCCATAAACTGGTCAGTTGGTTTGTGCGGGAGGTAGGGTAAAAAGTAAGCCGCGCCGGTGAACATTATAGGAGCTACTTCTCCAGCTCCCCGGCTGATGGAAAGAATGGCACCGGTCAAAACTCCGGGAAGCGCCTGAGGAAGGATTATCCTTCTTATAGTCTGCCATTTAGTAGCACCCAAAGCCAGGGAAGCTTCTCTGGTTTCTTTAGGAACCGCCCTCAAGGCTTCCTCTGCGGCAACCACAACTACTGGCAGGTTCAGAAGCGCTAAGGTCAAAGCTGCCCACAAAAGACAGGGTTGTCCCCAGATGACTTCCAGACCAAAGAATTTATCCATTCCTGCTCCGATGAATTGTATGAAAAACCCCAATCCAAACAGCCCGAAGACGATCGAAGGTACACCAGCCAGGTTATTCACGGCAAAACGGATCGTTCTGGTCAGGACAGATTCAGGTTTCGCATATTCGTGCAAATAGATTGCAGTCATCACACCGACAGGGAGAACCGCTATTATCATTAAGATAACTAAAGCCACGGTCCCGAAAATTGCCGGGAAGATCCCGCCTGCGGTCATCCCCTCCCTCGGAGCTTGGGTGATAAACTCCCAGCTTATGATCTTATGTCCGTGTAGAACCACATTCCCGATTATCACGAACAAGATGGCAAAAATAATCAGGGTAGCTAACAAGGTCAAACTGGTGAAAAATGAGCCAAACAAATTTATTCTGAATCTCATTTAAACCTTCCCTGCTAATTTCCTTTGTAATCTTCCCACCACCAGATGAGCTAAGGAATTTATAATCAAGGTGAAGACAAAAAGGGAGGCACCGATGAAAAATAAGACATTGTAATGCGCACTGCCTTGCACTACCTCTCCTAACTCTGCGGCGATGGTGGCAGACATAGTGCGGACTGAATCAAAAATGTTGGCAGATAGCATAGAGGCATTTCCGGAAGCCATTAGAACTATCATTGTTTCCCCAACCGCCCGGCCCAGCCCTAAGATAATACCCGCCAGTACACCGGGCATAGCTACTGAAAGAGAAACTCTAAAGGCGGTCTGCCAGCGATTAGCTCCTAAAGCCAGGGAGGCCTCTTTCAAACTTCTGGGCACGGAGTTCAGAGAATCCTCAGCCAAAGAATAAATCACGGGGATGATGGCAAAGCTTAATGCTACCCCGGCATTGAAAGCATTTAGACGCATGGTGGAATGAAAGATGCCGTGAAAAAATGATGCCATCACCATTAAAGCAAAAAATCCCAGAACCACGGAGGGGATACCCGCCAGAATCTCCACAATCGGCTTGATGAATTCCTTCAGTTTAACCGGTGCAAACTCCGAGGTATAAATAGCTGCTCCAACCGAAAGGGGAATAGAAAAAAAGAGAGCGACTATTACTACTTTAAAAGTTCCGACGATTAAAGAGATTAAACCGTATCGGGGAAAGTCGGAAACTGGCTGCCAGATTGCCGTAGAAAAGAAAAGCTTCAAGCTTGCTTCTTTCTTTACCTCTGGGCTGGTCAATACTGGCAGGGCTTCCTTGAAAATGAAAAAAAAGATGAGAACAACACCCAGGATTGCTAAAAAAGAGGACAAAAAGATTATTTTTTCGATTATAAACTCAGATAAACGGAATCTTCTCTTAAAAATAATGGACTCCGCCTGCTGTTTCTTTTCAATAGTCTTCGAGTTTTCCATCTTTCTTGCTCTTGACGGATGTTATCATCCGTCCTGGTATCCTGCTGGATGATAACATCCAGCAGGAGCATTAATTCCCCCCCACCTTGATGAATTGGGATGGGGGGATGGATTAATGTGATACCCTGCTCACCCTATCTCTCTATCACCAGGAGAGAGATTGTAGGGGCGTTTAATTAAACGCCCCCAGAGTAAAAAACCTACTTCACCGGGAAATATCCAACTTTGCTTACAATTTGCTGTCCCTGTTCAGACAGAACGAAATCCACCAATTTCTTTATTTCGCCGGTGGGTTTGTTCCTCAGATACCAATACAAATAGCGCGATATTGGATATTTACCGCTCTTCACATTTTCTAAAGTAGGTTCATAGCCTGGTGTCTGGGTATCTTTTTTAACTTTGCAGTACTTCACCCCTTTAGCATAAGCGGCTCCGCCATAACCGATTCCATATTTGTCTTTTGCTATCGCGTTCACGATGGCTGCTGTTCCTGGAAGGGTCTGTGTCTGGGATGCAAAATCTGCACCTGTTAAAACATTTTCCTTAAAATAGACATAGGTACCGGAGCTATTCTCCCTACCGTAGAGAACTATCTTGGCGTCCTCTCCACCTAATTCTTTCCAGTTGGTAATTTTTCCAGTATAAATTCCCTTTAATTGAGCAAGGGTCAACTCAGAGACCCTGTTTTCCTCGTTTAGATAAATCGATATTCCATCCCGTGCTACCGGGATCTCGACTCCGGTGGTATTAAACCGTTCTTTTAATTTATCAATTTCCGATGGCTTAATTGGTCTGGAAGCCTCACAGATGTCGGTTGAACCGTTAATCAGCGAGGCAATTCCCACTCCGGAGCCGCCACCAGTTACCTGAATGACCACCCCTGGATTCTGGCTCATATAGACTTCTGCCCATCTTTGACCCAGAATAAGCAAAGTGTCAGAGCCTTTTACAGTAATGGTTTTTCCGGCAAAAACTGATAAGCCGGTTGCAACTGACAGAACCAGGATTATACTGGGTATTAATAGCTTTTTCATCTGTTCCTCCTGATAATATTTAAAACATGAACTGAAATTGCAAGGTAAATCTGTTGTCCTTGCGGTCGCCCGAATATTTAGTAAATAATGAATTTTCCTTAAGCTGATGAGGTATGTCATAGGCTGCAGTTATTCTGACATAAGAATCCCAGAAATAATGCAGAGCTAAAGATAAGGTGCCGGTGGCATCATTCTTCACATTCGAATCGGTATTAGGGTCCCAGTAGTCATATCTGGCCGCAGCTCCGAACCTGGTGAAAATATTCTGGGATACCCAAAAATACCAGCCTCTTTCATCTTTGTCATTATCCTTTGCCTGGTAATATTCCCCTCTGATACCTGTTCCGCCTAAGGGCAGAAAGTCAAGATAGACCTGGGCATCAGCTCCGTACCTTATCTTATCTTTTTCCACTGCTGGGACCGCAGCTCTAGGTGCGGAAGTCTTAATTTCGCCTGCGTCTATGATTCCATTTCCATTTGCATCATACCAGATGGTTACTCCGGACACAGCCGCACTTCCGGGGAAGTAGACCTTTCCCCAATAGCCGGAGAGTCCGAAATCAACCATCCCCAGCTTAACTTTAGCTCTGCCAATTACATCTTTTGCTTTGGTAGGGTCAAACCAGGTGAAGTTCTTGTCCTCTATTCCATAACCCTGGAAAAGACCCGCGTTGATCTGGAGATATTTTGGTAAAACCCAGGTGAGATTTACTCCCCGGTCTCTTTCGCCTTTGAAAAGATTGTTTTCTGCCAAGCTTCTTTCGGGGAAATCTCTTTTAGAAGAAGAGTATTCGATCTCATATCCGAAAGGATAGTTGAACTGTCCAAAAGTCAGGGTGAGATTATGTTTTCCAATACCCTTGTAAAGCTCAACATAAGCCTCTTTCAAGGAGACAGTATTTTTTGAAGCATCAAAATAGATAACATATTTACTGGCAGAACCGGGCTGGATCGTGAACTTTATTCTTCCCCTCCGGATGTAGAAATTATTGGCATTTAGATTTTTGGAGACATCATAACCTCCCGCCACTCCATTCTGGGAACTGTCATTATATTCATACCTTGCCTGGATGTAGCCGGAGATTTTCACCCATTTCAGAATGGAAACATCACTATTAAGAGTTGCCACGTTCTCCGAAATCCCGTCTAACCGGTCTTTCATTTCCTGAAGGGCAATCTTGACACTATCATCTGGAGTCTGCGCCCAGGGTTGGGTTAAATTTATAGTTACTAATATAAGCAAGATCAAAAAAAAATTTGTTTTCATGTTTTCTCCTCTTTTGTATGAATTTCCAATTTTAACTCTTCAGACTTGCAGACTTAACTTATTATACCACCTCCTGATAAAATATTTTCTCACAATTAAAAAATTTATCATTTTTTTCGACTACAAATTAAACGTTCGCCATATTACACCTGTGTTAAGCCAGGGTTAAATCTGTGTTAAAAAAGACTTGCTTTTTAGGAGGAGATAGGATAAGATAATCAGAGTTCAAAAAAGCTGATTATGCTGGCAAAGAAGACATCTTTAAAATCAACTACAGGAGGAACCAGATGATACGTAAACTGCTGTTAGTTCTCATCCTGATTCCCGTGTTAGCATTAGCCCAGGAGGAAAAGAAGGAGGATATCTGGGCGCCGTTCCGGTATTTTGTGGGCAAATGGGAAGGGACCGGAAAAGGGCAATCAGGTGTTTCAAAGCTTCAGGCAGAAGCGAAATTCGTGCTCAATAACCGGTATCTTGAGCTTTCGGGCAAGCTGGTATTTGAACCAAAGGACAAGAGCAAAAAAGGGGAAGTGTACGAGGATATGAGTTTTTTAAGCTACGATCAGATAAGAAAGAAATATGTGCTCAGACAATTCAGCGCACCGGGCTTTGTAACCCAGTACGTTCTGGATAGTCTTCCCACAGACGGGAAAACTTTTGTTTTCGTCTCAGAAAGCATGGAAAATATCCCTCCCGGCTGGAAAGCAAGATCTACCTATCGCATTCTGAATAAGGACGAGTTTCACCAGACTTTTGAGCTGGCTGCTCCGGGAAAAGATTATGAGTCAGTTTCTGAAAGCGATGTCAGGCGAAAGTGACGGGAGAAGGGTCAGCAGCCATCGGTTTTTCAACATCTGTCTTCTGGAAGATATTAAAAGAAAGGAGAACACAAAATATGACTAATGTTTTTTTGCTTTTGCTTTTAGGGTTCGCCACTGGAATTCTAAGCGGGATGATTGGGGTGGGGGGAGGGATAATCGTCATACCGGCGCTGGTTCTCTTGTTTGGATTCTCCCAGCATCAAGCCCAGGGAACTACCCTGGCTATGCTGGTCCCGCCGATAGGAATACTTGCCGCCTGGACCTATTACAAGGCAGGGTATGCGGATTTGAAAACCGCGGGTCTTCTGTGTCTGGGTTTCTTTTTCGGTGGATTGATAGGCGCCAGGATAGCAACGGGCTTGCCAAACGTTATCCTGCAAAGGATATTCGGGGTTGCGCTGTTTCTGATTTCCCTGAAGATGATATTTGCTAAATAAGAAATCGCTTAGTTCAAATTCAACCGATCTTTTTTTGACTTGATTTTAGAAGGTAGCCGCAAGTCCTACGGTGGCTACGCCAGACGTAGTCTCCGCTAGCAGGACTTCAGCTTGCGTAATGTGATTGAAGCGTCAAACTCAGACATAAAGTCTACGCTATCGAACATTTGATATTTATGAACAGGTAAGGATGCTTGTTCCACCATTCTGGATCTACGTAACGTGAAAATTGCTTGACTTCCGAAAGATTATGAACAAGATGAGGGAAGATAAAATTAATTAATTGAAAAGGAGGTCAAAATGCGCTCCGCTAAAATCTTAATTTTGCTTGGAGTAGTAATCTTTCTTACTGGCTGTGTGCCATCTCTTCATCCACTGTTTACTGACAAAGATCTGGTCTTTGATCATGCACTTGTGGGGACCTGGGTGGACGAAGATGGAAAAAATACCTGGGAATTTCAGAAATCAGGGGAGAATGCTTATGAACTGGTCTATACTGAAAACGAAGAACCTGCTAAATTCCAGGCACACCTGCTCAAATTAGGGGGTTTTCTTTTCCTGGATATCTTCCCGGAGGAGCCGGAGATGAAAAATGGTTTGTATAAAGGTCTGCTTATCCCGGCTCACGGTTTTTCGCGAATCTGGATAGAGGGAGACCTTGTTAGGCTGGCTTATCTGGATCCTGATTGGCTTAAGGGGATGATTGATAAGAAGAAAGTTAATATAGGTCATGATTTTATTGATCAAAGCATTCTCCTGACAGCTCAGACCAAAGAGCTGCAGAAGTTCGCTGTCAAATATGCAGAGGATGCTAAGGCATTTTCGGTTAAGACTGAATTACATCGCCAAAGATAATAAAAAATCGAAAGGCGATAAAAACTTAACTCGTCAAAGGAGGGATGAAATGTTCAAAGAGTTCAAAGAGTTTGCCATGCGGGGGAATGTGCTGGATATGGCAATCGGTATCATCATCGGTGCGGCTTTTGGTAAGATCATTACCTCACTGGTGAGTGACGTGATAATGCCGCCGATAGGGCTGCTCCTGGGTAAGTTAGATTTCTCAAACCTATACATTAACCTATCCGGGCAGCCTTATGCCTCGCTGGCAGCGGCTAAAGCTGCTGGCGCATCTACAATTAATTACGGTTTGTTCATCAACACTGTGATCGACTTCATCATCGTGGCATTTGTAATTTTCTTATTGATCCGGCAGGTCAACAAATTAAAGCGCCAGCCAGAAGTGGCTTCGGCTGTTCCTACAACCAAGGAATGCCCGTATTGTCTGTCAGTTATCCCGATCAAAGCAGTTCGCTGCCCGCACTGCACGTCGGAATTGAAATCAACGTAAAAAGGTAGGGGCACGGCATGCCGTGCCCCTACTAAGAATCACGTTCTTGATAAACCCAGACGCTACGAACTGCTCAGGGTTGGAGATTTTTCGCCGTTGAGCCCAAAATGACAGGGGGTAGGGGTGCTGTGCAATGTGCGTCATATATTTTGAAGGGAACACACCTTATGAAACGTAAGTGGTTTGAAAAGTTCGGATGGATTTATCGGCCAACTTCACTAATGGGCTGGGCAATTACATTAATTACGTTAAGCCTGTGTGTCTGGGTTTTCCTTGCCGTTGATAGGAGATCGCATTCGGTCAGTGATACCTTGATAGATATTTTCCCTTATGTTGCTTTGTTCCTCATTATCTGGGGATGGGTTGCTTCAAAAACATCTATTTTCTCAAATAAAGATGAGTGAATTCAGCTAATACCCGCATCTGAGTTCGTTGTAAATTCGAAATGTAGGGGCACTTGTTCAGCCAACGGCGGCAAGCCCTTATTAAAAATCAACGTCCGGGATAAACCCGGACGCTATCAACAAAAAAAGAAAGATTCTTCGTCCCCTACGCGGACTCAGAATGGGAATAATGAGCTGGGCTGTCATGCTGAGTCCGCCACAGGAGGACGAAGCATCTAATTATAATGCAAAAGCAAATCTCAAGACACAGATTACGTGCTTTTGCACCCCAATTTTTATTCGACCCAGAGCTTACTTAAGCTCCAGGTCTGATATTCCTCATTGTAGGTCAACTGAAAAAAGTTAGAAGCTGAATCAGTGACCGAGAAATGCCAGCATCTTTTTTCACCCAGATCGCTTTTCCATTTATTTTCCAGGCGTAGAATTTTATAGGTTTTTCCCTTCCATCTGAATTTCAGGGGCAATATTTTACCTTTTTGAAATAGGGCTATTACCTCCACCTGTTCATCGATGTCCTGATACATAAAAGAAAGGTTCAAAAGTTCAAGGTTTAAGGGTTCAAACGACCTCACCCCAGCCCTCTCCTTTTAAGGAGAGGGGGAAAGCCTTTGCTACCACCTATGACCTACTACCTATCACCTGTATTTTCTCAGCAGCCCGATGACTTTGCCGGCGATGAAAAAGTCAGGGGTTCTCTTATCCACGACTATGGGACCGTACTCCGGATTGGCTGGCTCCAGCCTGACTTTATTTTTCTCCGGAAAATACCTTTTCACAGTTGCCTCATCGCCGATCATTGCCACAACTATCTCTCCTTTGTCTGCGGTGTTCTGCTGCTGGGCTAAAACGTAGTCTCCGTTTAAAATCCCTGCATCCCGCATACTATCTCCGACCACCTTTAAAAAGAAAATTCCATCCCCGGGAAAAAGCGTTTTGTCTATCCCTATGCTCCCCTCAACATTCTCAACTGCCAGGACCGGCAATCCGGCGGATATCCTTCCCAGCAACGGGACCGAGACTAAGGCAGGCTTGACCCGGCCGATTGAGCTGCTGACCAACCTCAGAACCTCAATTCCCCTGGAAAGCAGAGGTTTCCTGCGGATATAACCTTTGACACTCAAAGCGGATAAGATTGCTCTTACACCATTGGTGGAGGCGATCCTGAATTTCTTGCCTATCTCCCTGATAGTTGGCGGGAACCCGTTTTTCTCGGTCGTCTCGGAGATAAAATCAAGTACCTCCTTTTGCCTTCTGGTCAATTCTTTCATTTCTCCTCCCTTGAAAAAAAATCTAAAGTCTAAGATTGCGTAGGGGTGAAGCTTGTTGAGTTTTGCGAAACCCAGTTTTTTGGGTTTCCACCCTCATCTGCCCAAGGCGTCCAATTGGACGCCCCTACGCCGCTTTAGCCTATTGCCATACTAAATATACTGCACATTAGTGCAGTTGTCAAGAGAAAAATGAAAAAAATGATAAAAAGGATTCAAAGATTCAGGGAGTCAAGGGCAAGGTAAAAGTAGGACGAAAGAAGTTAGACGAGAGACAAGAAAAAACAGAAAATGAGGAATGTGGAATTGGGAATAGAGAAAAGCAAGGGAGGGGTTTATCCCTCCCTTGCTTCTTATATTTCAGTCTGCGCAATTATTGAGTATGGAATTTCTATTTATTGTCCTTTCAACATCTTTCTCTGAGCTTCTTCCATATCGATCTGCTGCTTTAACCCAGAGGCATGGCCCTCAGAGATTTTTTCCAGGACTTTTATCTGCTGTCTGGCCTTATCAGCCCTTCCTCTTTCCAGATAAACCAGTCCTAATTCATACTGGGCAGAAGTATCTTTTGGATGGGCTTTAACTGCCTGCTCGTATTCCAGGAGAGCCAGGTCATAATAAACACCCCGCAAATTATAGAAAGCCAGGGCATTGGAGGTATCTTTTTCCACTATTTTTTTGTATGGCTCGGTCGCTTTTTCCGGAGAAGTGCCCTTTTTGTAGAATACCTGTTTGCCATCGTCTTTATAAAGATAGGAATGATCGATTTGAGCGGCTTTGGTCCAGGCCATAACCCCCTGGGTATAATACAATGATCCCAGAACATAATGTAACTTGGGATATTTCGGGTCGAGTCTGCCCACGGTTTTGTATTCTCTCAAAGCATCGTCGAAAAGCTTCTTGTGCTGGTAAAAGGTTCCCAGATGATAATGGGCTTCCACCCATTTCGGCTCAAGCCTGATAGCCTCTTTCAATTCCACTATGGCTTTGGACAGCTCATTGGCTTTCAGTCTCATAGCTTCATCAAAATGTTTTTGAGCTTCCTTGCTTACTCCAAAGGCTGAGATGGGGAGTAAGAATATAAAGATGACAGGTATCAACCAGGTAAATCTACGGGAAATGGACATATCCTCTCCTTTCAAAAAGGTTCAAAG
>JALHSU010000145.1 GCA_022865345.1 Candidatus Zixiibacteriota bacterium | reverse complement strand
CGACAGGTTTTCCCACCAGGTCAGGGGACCTGGTGGGCACGAATGTGGAGACGCATGGCTATGCGTCTCTACGAGCTTCTCCCATTCTTTTGACCAAACCAATCACATACTGAAACAAAACACCAATTGCCGCCAAAACACCCAAAACCCAGCCTACAGTGGGACTGAACTTAAACGGCCAGATAACGCACACGGCGTACACCAGAGCGCCTCAAAGCACTGCCGCTATTAATGTTCCAAATGCTTTAAATAGTTCACGCATAAGCTCTTCGAATTCCTCGGTGCTGTCGGGAGTTTCCTCCCGACAGGTGTCAGGAGGTAACACCTGATACCACCACAGAAAAGGTTAGGACAGGGACCAGCCCTGTCCCTACCTAGTTACTTTTTTTCTAAGAAATTAGTCGTTATCAAGTTACAGATGATTCAGTTAGATCGGTTTTGTCTTTTTTATCCTCCATATAGGGTATCCTGAAAACTCGAAATATACTCCGAACTAATGGAATAAGGATACCTTTCTTAATTTGCTCAGCAAAAATCGCGCATAAAGCTAATATAATCCATTTTATTGGCGACCAGATTGAAGCCTTAATAAGGGTCTTACCCACCTTATTACGTAATAATGGACTCAATACCTTTATTCTTATGGTAACTCCACTCTCAGAAGCATCATTTATTGGTATAGTTAGCTGTTCTTTATTGTCTTTAAGTAAATCAACACGCGATGAATAACATGGATAAGTTATCGCTATCATATCATGTGGAACATCAAATGTTACTCTAGATTCATCATCAGGTATAAGAAAAAGATGCAAGAATTTGATTGTCGGTATAAAGATACTATCAGTCTTATAAAATGGAAACCATCTGGATAAAGCTAGTTGTTTTCTTTGTTTAGTGAATCTTAGTTTTCCATCGATAACACCAGAAGAATTCCAACCCTTTAATAAAAAAATAGAATCCCCGGTTAGCAATACTCTTTGTTTTGACAAATAGGAGGTGGATATTTCTTTTATTAGTGTTTCAACAAGTTTTTCGTCTATTTGGATTTCTTCATTAATTTCCCATAGGTCACTGTCAGAAAAATATATGATACGCCCTAAATATGTGATATTCTCGATTACTCGTAAGTGTGGGTACCTTAGATAAAGCATCTCTTGAAATTGTAATCTTACAAGCAATATAAATATAACCGATACAAAAAAGATGATAGAAATATAAAGACGTCTTATATATTGTTTGTGCGAATGCGAACGAATATAAACTAAAAGTGTATAAATCAAAAGGCCTATAGAAAAACCAAAGAAGGCGAATAAACCCCATAAAGAATTGATGAGCAACAATAAAAGAACGACAAAAAGTATTAGTAATTTTGCTAAGATTTTAAATATTTTAAACATTTTTATTCATTTCAACAATTTATTTAGGCTGGGCGTTGAATTCCTCTACCTTTTATAAATATTAATCTATTTCTTTGATCAAGCCAAAGATGTACGACATCAAATGTTCCAAATGCTTTAAATAGTTCACGCATATGCTTCATTATAGATACCAATTGTTATTATATGTCTCTATTTTCGGAGAGACAACTGTTGATGCCAAAAATAATTCTAAGAACCGTCCTTATTCTTTTTCCGCAATTGAGGATGTTCCTTATCAAATTCCTCAATTTGTCGCTTCCAATCTTCCTCAGATAGATCGGATAGGGACTCGAAATATTCTACAATTTGCCTTACATCTGGGTCTCCATCACTCAGGTTTTTAAGAAAAACCTTTTCTTCTGGTTTTATAACAGAAGTAACGATATCCACCTGGTCTCCTTCCAAGAATCCTCCCATAGGGATGTTTAACCCAAATTTCTCAACTACTGGCAGAGGCTGCATGCCAATCGGATACTTAAGTAGCATGGAAATGATTGAGTTTGAAACGACAGAGAACATTGTGTTAGAGTAACGGTTTAAAGTGTCTACGGAAAACTGATTGAAATTTGATCTAGTATGTGCAGTAGAGCTGTACGAAAATCCTCGAGTATGAACAAAACCGCTGAGATTATCATAAATCTCTAAGATTCTCTTAACTAAGTCAAAACGTCGATTGAATAGGGCAAAGTTCTCCAACGATTTTAGTCTATCGAGAGCTGCTCCAAATCTCGGGGTGCGCTCTTCTGAATCAAGCCATGGTTGGACCTCCATATGTGCTTGATCGTTTACAGCGAAGTAGATTCCGAGAACTCCAAGCTCAAGTACAGATCTGAGCGCCACAAAAGCATAAGTATAAAACCCTTCTAAACAAAGTGCATACGAATTCTCAAGTTCATAGTAGGATTCTGAATAAGGAAAGAAGTGTCCCGACATAAAATTCTCAGGCGTTTGCGGAACCAAGACTCCTATCTCGTGATATGCCCAAAGATGAGTTGCAATCTTCTCATAGAGTCCCTCATTGTTTTCTAAATACTCTAATGAAGCATTTCTCACTGCTTCTATCTTAGCAAGATCATTAATCACAAATGGCTTCTTCATCATATCAAATCTGTTAGTAAACTCCTTTTGTAAAACAGTTATTTAAAACGTCTCTGTGACTCCCTTCTGCCTTTTCGCTGCTTTTAGCGTATTCGCCATCAGCATCGCCACGGTCATTGGTCCTACTCCTCCCGGCACGGGGGTTATGGCTTTTGCCACTTCTTTTACCTCATCAAAATCCACATCCCCAACAATCCTGTAACCCTTTTCACAGGTCTTATCCTCTACCCTGTTCACGCCAACGTCTATCACCACAACTCCGGGGCTTACCATATCTCTGGTTAAAAATTTCGGCTTGCCCATTGCGGCTACGATTATATCTGCCTGCCGGGCATATTTTGGAATATCTTTTGTCCCGGTATGGCACAGAGTCACAGTTGAATTAGCGCCTTTTGCTTTGTGTGATAAAATTACAGAAAGGGGCCTGCCTACCAAACTGCCGCGTCCTAAAATAACCACGTGCTTACCCGCAGGGTCATTCCCGCTTCTTAATAAAAGCTCCTGAATACCGTAAGGAGTGCAGGGCAAAAAAGTCGGCTTGCCAGCTAACATCAGCCCCAGATTATAAGGATGAAACCCGTCCACGTCTTTTTCCGGTGAAATCGCCTTGATGATCTTCTCCTCGGAAATCTGCTCGGGCAGAGGAAGCTGAACTAAGAT
>JALHSU010000144.1 GCA_022865345.1 Candidatus Zixiibacteriota bacterium | reverse complement strand
CGCCTCTTCCGGTATTTGCCCGGTTAATGATTTTAAGAAAGCCACAATATCGCCAGCCTGGGCATCGGTCAGTGTTTTACCCAGTTGTAGCTGTGCCATAATCTTCAAGGCATCCTGCAAGTGGTCAACGCTCCCGTCATGAAAATAAGGAGCAGTCATAGCCACGTTGCGCAAAACCGGGGCTTTGAAAACGTATATGTCCCCAATATTCTTCGTGACCGCATACCTGCCGCTGTCAAGCTCCGCCCCTACGCGAGACCTTTACGGTCACGAATAACGAATTACGATAACGTCTTTTCTATAATCCCTCCACCAATCACCTTCTCTCCTTCATAGAAAACTGCTGATTGGCCAGGAGTGATTGCCCTTTCGGGTTTTTCGAATTCCACCAAGACTTTGAGTGGAGTGCAAGAGCTTGCTCTTGCGTTTTTTTTATGAGCATCAGATTTAGTAGGGACAACCCTTCCTTCAGCCCTGCTCAGGACGGTGAGCCTGTCGAACCGTGTGGTTGTCCGATCTTCATTTCGGACAGGGACCCCGCTAAGCGGGATTTCGCTTCCTTCAACAAGCCTTATCCCTACGTTGTCAGCATACGGCAAAATAGTGGCCTTTGCCGGAGTGTGCATATACCTGATCTTAACCGAACATTCTATTTTATCTTTTACTTCAGGAATAGAAATCCAGTTTAGATTTGAAACGATAAAAGTTGTTCTGAAAAGGTCTTTATTTTCACCTACGTAGATCGCATTCTCCTCTGGGTCAATTTTAACTACATATAGTGGTTTCCCCAAAGCTATGTTTAACCCCTTTCTCTGCCCGATTGTATAAAATGCAATCCCCCTGTGCTCTCCTAACCTGTTTCTTTTTAGATCAAAAATAGGTCCCGGCTTTATCTGACTCAAACTTTTCTCCGAATCTCTATTATCCCATTCCCTTAAAAATCTTTCATAATCATCATCCGGCACAAAGCAGATCTCCTGGCTCTCTTCCTTAAGAGCAGTTTTCAGACTGTATTTTTTTGCCAGGTTTCTGACTTCTTTTTTGGTCAGTTCCCCCAAAGGAAAGATAGTTTTTGAAAGATTCTCCTGGGACAACCCCCACAGAGCGTAGGATTGGTCTTTCTTGGGATCAACGCCCTTTAGAAGCATAAATCTTCCGTCTTCTGGTGAATGTTTTATCCGAGCATAATGACCTGTGGCAAGATACTCTGCTCCAAGTTCTTTAGCCTTATTCCAGAGAAGTTTCCACTTGATTTGAGTATTGCAAATTATGCAGGGATTAGGAGTTCTCCCCTTTTTATATTCATTTATGAAGTTAGAGATGACCTCGTCCTTGAATTCCTCCCTGAAATCAAGAACATAATGAGGAACACCGATCTTCTGGCAGATATTCCGGGCATCGTTCATCGCCTCAAGAGAACAACATCTGCCGTCTCTGTATAGGTCGCCCCCGACCTCGGAATAATCCCAGAGCTTGAGTGTAATGCCGATTACCTCAAACCCCTTTTCTCCAGATTCGGACAATAAAAAAGCCGCCAGTGAGGAGTCAACACCGCCAGACATCGCCACCACTACCCTCACCGACGGCACAAGCTTTTTATTCATTCTTCTTTTTTCTATTCTTATAATCCTCTATTGCCTTATGCAATGCGTCCGCAGCTAAGTTTGAGCAGTGCATCTTATTTGCGGGCAGTCCATCTAAAGCCTCAGCCACAGACTGCCTGGAGATTTTTTCTGCCTCTTCTAAGGTCTTATTTTTGACCAGTTCTGTAATCATACTTGAAGTCGCAATCGCGGCACCACATCCGAAGGTCTTGAACTTGGCATCTACTACCCGATCGTCTTTTACTCTGATATAGAGCTTCATTATATCGCCGCAAACCGGGTTTCCGATTTCTCCGACCCCATCCGGGTTTTCAATTTCACCCACGTTCCTTGGATTCTGAAAATGCTCCATTACTTTAGCACTGTATGCCATATCTTACCTCATTTTTATTTAATGACTTATCTTTACATCTTAAAGTATTGATTTAAGCTCTTTACTTCTGATAAATAGGTGACATCGCCCTCAATTTGGAAATAATCTCCGGAAGCACCTCGACCACATAATTGACATCGTCAATTGTATTACTGCGGCCGAAACTGAACCTTAAGGAGCTCTGGGCTAAATCACCAGGGACCCTCATAGCTGAAAGCACGTGAGAAGGCTCAAGTGAGCCGGAAGTGCAGGCAGAGCCGGAAGCCACGCCTATGCCTTTCAAATCCAGGTTCAAAATTATCGACTCCCCTTCCACTCCCTTAAAGGACACATTCATAGTATTGGGAATTCTCAATACCGGATGACCATTCATGAAAACGTCCGGAATCCTTTCAGTTACTCTCTTAAAGAATGTCTCAGTCAGCGATTTCAGTCTTCTTTCCTCTTCCTGCATATCTGAATGTGCAATCTCCAGAGCCTTTGCCAACCCCACAATCCCTGGCACGTTCTCAGTCCCTGCTCTTCTGGACTTTTCGTGATGTCCTCCGTGAGCCAGAGGAGTCAGCCTGACACCTCTCCTTATATAGAGAGCACCAACTCCCTTGGGTCCATAAAACTTGTGCGCGGATAGAGAAAGCATATCCACATTCAACTCATTTACATCGATTTTCATTTTTCCGGTGGACTGCACCGCATCGGTGTGAAAATATACACCTTTTTCCTTTGCCAGTCCGGCAAGCTCTGCAATCGGCTGAATTGTCCCCATCTCGTTATTAGCATGCATTATGCTCACCAGTACGGTTTCCTTCTTGATGCTTTTCTTTAATTCATCGTGATCTACTAATCCGTATTTGTCAACCGGAAGATAAGTTATCTCATACCCTTCCTTTTCCAAAAATTTACAGCTTTCCAAAACCGCATGATGCTCTATCTGGGAAGTTATGATGTGATTCCCTTTCTTTTTATTGGCCCAGGCAACCCCTTTAACTGCCAGGTTATCCGATTCAGTTCCCCCGCTGGTAAAATATATCTCCAGAGGGTCTGCATTCAAAAACTTTGCCACCTTCTCCCTGGACTCCTCCAACGCCACTTTAGCCTCTCTTCCAAAACTGTGGATACTGGAAGCATTTCCGAAGCCGTCTTTATAAAATGGAAGCATCGCCTCAAGTACCTCCGGATGAACCGGTGTGGTGGCATTATGATCCAAGTAAATTTTTCTTTCCATTCTTTAGGCTCCTCTTTAATTTAAGATTAAATCCTTGAGTTCTCAGATCTTTCAGGGTGATATCAGAGAGCATAGAATCTATAGTATCCTCAAGCCCTTTCCACAAAACCCTGGTGACACAGGTCGCAGGTCCGGTGCAGCTTTTCTCCCTTAGATTCGGGTTATAACAGTTGGAGATGGAAATGGGACCATCTAAAGCATTGATCACCTGGCTCACCGTGATTTTACCCTCATCTGAAGCCAGAATGTATCCCCCCTTGGCTCCGCGTATGCTCTGTACTATACCAGCCTTTTTCAGCTTGTTGAAAATCTGCTCAAGATAGTCAATGGACATCTTCTGTTTTTCAGAAAGGTCCCTCAAATTAACCGGACCTTCTCTGGAAAGCGTTGAAAGCTCGACAAGCGCTCTTAAACCATATCTTCCACGAGTTGATATATTCATAATTTGCCTTTTAATCTTTACGCCACTAAAGTGGCTATGAACTATTTCTTGTTCTAACTGACTTTGGTCAGGCTTTACTAGCTTCTATAATCTTACTTCTTTTACCTTATTTAATATACGTAATCCTTACTAACTTTGTCAAGATTAATTTTAAAAATGTTTTGATTTTCGTAGCGCGACCCTTTCAGGGTCGCTTTTAGAGATCTTTCCGAGAGAAAAGTCGATAGAGAATCAGTGAGTTGGGGCGTGCGGGGCTGGTAGCCCCGCCTACCAGGGCATTTTCTCAATCTCTGTGGTCGTCAGTTCCCCTAACCCCATGTAGAGACTTGCCAGGTCTGGTGACCTGGCAAGCACAAAAAATCTACGCGTTTCCACCTATCGTCGGGCATAAAGCCCGACGCTACAATTTATTACTTTAACCTTCTCAGAAGCTCCCGGGTTGCCTTCCTCACATCTTCAGCCATGAATATAGCAGAGATAACCGAAATCCTTTTAGTGCCTTTGGAGATAACCTGATCAAGGTTACACTGATTAATCCCGCCTATGGGAAAAACAGGGATCTTCAAAGTTTTTTCGGCATCTTTAAGAATTTCAACCCCTAAGGGTTTCTCAATGATTTTAGAATCGGTTCCAAAAATGGAACCAAGCCCGATATAGTCAGCACCTTCTTTTTCTTTGATTTTAGCGGTTTTAATATCCGAAGCAGACGCTCCAATTATCTTTTTTGAGCCTAAAATTTCTCTTACCTCTTTTACAGGAAGGTCCTCCTCCCCCAAATGCACTCCTTCAGCATCTACAAGTCTGGCAACGTCCACCCTGTCATTAATGATTAGAGGAATTCTCTTTTTCAGAGTAATCTTATGAATCCTCCTGGCAAGTTCAAAAAATTCTCCATCACCTGATCTCTTATCCCTGAGTTGAACCATCTGAACCCCACCTTCTATTGCCTGAGATATTAACTTAACCAAATCCCTGTTCAGGCAGAGGCTTGGATCGGCAATCGCATAAAGCTGAACTTTATCCAGAATCTTAACCTTGTCCAGAATATCATCCCCTCTTTTTAGAGTTTTCTATCAATGACCTAAAGAGCAGTTTTGAATTTTTCTCATTATACGAAACTTCCGGATGCCATTGAACTGAGAGCAGATAATTATCCTCGGGACTCTCTAAAGCCTCAATCACTCCATCTTCCTTGGACAAAGCAGATGCCGCAAAACCCGGAGCTATCTTTTTTATAAGCTGGTGATGGCTGGTATTAACCTCGATCTCTTTTTTTCTGAGTATGGAAAAAAGCTTCGAGCCTTCTTTTATGATGACCTGATGTCTCTTTTTGAAGCGGGAAGACTGTTTTATCTTATGTTCTAAAGTGAACTCTTTTCTCAGAGATATATCCTGATAAAGAGTCCCGCCAAAAGCAACATTAATTAACTGGTGTCCACGGCAGATTCCTAAAATCGGGATTCCTTTATCTCTCGCCTTTCTGACAAGGGCTAACTCGAATCTATCTCTATCCGGCGTGATTTTGACATTACTTCTGAGTATCTCTTCCCCAAAATATTGAGGATGAACGTCATACCCTCCGCTCATCAGAAGCCCATCCAGCAGGTTCAGAATCTCATCAATCAAAGTGATATTCACCAGATTAGGCAGAAGAACGGGAACCCCGCCAGCCTTCTCGATTGCCAGATAATATTGCCTTTTAACATAATCAAAAGGATAGACCAGCGGATACTTCCTGTTTCTATCTTCTTTTTCTTCAATACTGCAGGTAATCCCTATAATCGGTTTTTTCATATTCTTGTTTTCCTTATCCGTCATTCGTTATTCGTCATACGGTATGTTTTATCAGAAAGCATAAAGTATAGCTAAATGCCACACACCTTCAGCCGGGTCACCGTTTCTCAGAATCCTCCTGGCATAGTCCAATCTTATTGGTCCTATGGGAGTAAAAAACTGCAGCCCAATTCCTCCGGTCAGTCTGATATCTGATACTTTGAAATTTTTCGGCTCTGACCAGACATTCCCGGCATCTAAGAAAAACGTGTAACCGAATTTCCAGAAAAGCGCTTTTCTGATCTCTGAATTAGCGATAAGCATCAGCCCCCCGCCTGTGTTTTTTCCTTCAACATCTTTTGGTCCTAAAGTGTTCTCTGAATAACCCCTGATGGTGTAAGCTCCTCCTGCATAGAAACGGTCAAAAGTAGGAACGTATTTATCTTTGAATAGCTTCTGCACATAACCGATTTTCAACCGGGTCGCCAGAACATTAATCTGATCAGGTTTTCCCAGAGTATTATATCTGCTCCAGGTCCAGATCAGTTTGTAAAAATGGTTATCCCCTCCTAAAAATCCTCCAACCAGCTCATTAAATAACTGAAAATATGACCCAGAAGCTGGTACAAACGGGTTCGGTCGGGTATCATTCTCCACTGCAAAGTCCATCTTCCTGCGGATACTTATCCCCTGTTCACTCTTGAACTCCTCCAGAAATTCCGGCGCAATCCCGTAGACCTTGACCTGCTGGTAGGAAAAAGTCAGGTAGAACTTCAGGAATTTCTTATGCTCCCGGCTGAAATTAAAGTTTCCGCCATAAGACTCAATTCGATAAGGCTGGATAACGCTTTTTACACCCGGCTCGTAATAAAGGTCAAAATTAAAAGGGGTCCTGGTCCCGAAAAGCCACGGTTCTACAAAACCAAATTTGAAACGGTTGGTAAGATTCTGCCAGTTTTTGAAAACCACAAAACTGCTGAAACCGGATAAGCTAATTTTCCTGGCAGTTCCAGCCAGATTCCGGTTGCCCCATTCTAAGGTCAGGTCAGCCGTGGTAAGGTCAGCGACTAAATTCTGGGGCTGATATTGTCCCAGCCCTAACTTCACCCCAACGTAACTTGGTTTCCTCTCCACTAACTTTAAGATGAAATCAGGATTCTCAGGTTTTTCTGCAGGGTTCTTTGCATCCAGGCTCACATAAGTAAATAGCCCGGTTGAATAAGCTCTCTGCTCGCTATCCAGGATTTTTTCTCGGCTGTAGATCTCTCCACTTTTTATAGTGAGCTCTCTTCTGGCAACCTTCTCATGGGTGCGGGATAACCCCTCAACCGAGATATCCCCGAACCTGACCATTTTCCCCGGCTCTATTTCAAAGTTAATCTGAGCCTGGGTGCTATCCTGGCTTATCTCTATTTCAGTTTTTATGCTGCAGTAGGGATAGCCATTATTTGCATAAATGGTTTTCAGATTAAAGGAAAGCACGCCTAATTGGGAAAGATTCAAAGGCTCACCCGGCTTAAGCCGGCTTAATTCCTTGTCCTGTTTAGAGGAAAGATTTTCCAGCCCTCCTTTTACTGTAAAACCTTTTACTTTGGTCTGGACTCCTTCAAAGATGTTTACTCTTAATCTACCTTGATTTAAGGAATCTACCTGATAATCGATTCCGGCCTGAGCCTGTAGAAAGCCGTTAATATGATAAAGGCTGTCAATGGCTAAACGGTCATTCTCCATTTTCCATTTATAAAACCTTTGCTTTTTGAAAAGATTATACCACTTATTTTCTTTAAGAGACATCTCCTGTTTGATCCTCTTCACCGAGAAAAAGGTATTACCATAGACGTCGATTTTTTTAATGACAAGTTTTTCTGTACTGGGGGGACCAGCACTCGCGGAGCTTTCCTTGAATGGGAAGATAGTGAATGATAATGCCAGAATGAAGAAGACAATTTTGAAGATGGCTGATTTCATTAATATTCCCAGTAAAGGTTTAATCCCAGATGAAAGAGTCCCAATTTATCCCGGGAGCCCTCAAAGTAGAAACGCTTGCCCAGACGGTATTCCACCCCGGCCTCCTGCCCGGTAGACTGTGAGAGCCTGCGGGTATAGCGCAAGTATAACTTGTTGGAAATGTATTTCCCTACGGTCACTTCTGACTCCAATAGACTGAACCTTCCGGGTTCAAGGGGTTTAATTTCAAAAGTTTCAACACCGATACTGCGCGCAGCCAAATTTCCCAGAAAACGGTTAGCGTATGCCTCACCCAGACTGCCCACCAGTCTGCTCTGGAAAAGGCTGCCTCCTCCTGCTCCAGTTGTGGAGAGGTTCTGGTGAAAAGCTAAAAGCTCAGCTATCTGTTCCTTAGAATAAGGAGAACCTGCTGCCGGTTGTATTTCCGGTGCAGATAGGGTTCCGGTAATCGCCAGCTCTATCTCTTGAGCTCCTTTGGTAACAGAATCTGTGGTAACTAAAGCTGAGCCAGCTAAAGAGGATGAAACTAAGAAATCTAATTTAGGGTCGATTTTCTCGATATTGTCAAAAACAACGTTACCTTTCTCAATGTTGAAAGTCGTTCCATAAATGAAGTCTTTGCCGCGGATCGTCTCCATGCCGCCTAACATTCGTAAATCTCCGCTTTCTCGAGATAAGAGGACTTCACCTTTAAACTCTGCCTGCATGTCCTGGTTTAATACCCAGAGGTTATTATCCCCGGAAAGATTGAGCCTGAGGTCCCACAAATTCTCATTCGGAATCGAGGGTCCAGCTTCAGTCTGCATCAAGCTGGTAAAAGGGTCTTTGAAGGAAAGTTGAGTAAAATATATATTGCCCGAGACCAGGGGTGGCAGAGCCCCTGCGATTTCTAAGTTGAAATCAGTAGTGGCAGTGAAGTCAGCATACTCATAGCTCAATGGCAGGTTCCTCCCCACCAGGGTTAGATCATACTTTGGCTCTTTGATGTCTCCTAAGTTTATTTTCCCGTAGAGGAAAACTTCCCCTTTGACTTTCTTTTTTGGAAAAATAAAATGCCAGATTTTCTTCAAAGGGTTGTCCGTAGTTGCCTCCTGCGAAGCAAAACCCCGAACCTCGTCGAAAAACAGGTTCTCGTTTTCCATCCTTATCCTGGCTATCATTTCGGTGATCGGGTTCTGCAGGGGAACAAGTTTCAAGATGCCCTGAGAAAGCTCTAAATTACCTCTCAATTCCGGGTGAAGCGGAGTCCCGGTGAGGTTGACTTCTCCTTTGAACACCCCTTGAAGATACTCGACGTCCGGAATAAAGAGATGAACCAGGCTGAATCTGTTTCCTTCTCCTTTGAAAATCATGTTCTGGGGTTGGTTTAACAACCTTTCTGGAACCGGGTAAAATGAAAGGTCCAGGGGCAATGAGCCTGCGAGGCTATAGCTTCCGTCCGGACTGACAAGAGAAAGCTTATCAAGATTTAGCAGCCGATCTTTGTATGACAGGTTCCCGCTCAGGTTCCCTAAAACTACACCTTCATAATTACAATCTGTAATCTGGATATCGAGCACTAATTCCGGATTCTTAAAATCTCCTCTGATCTGCAGGCCTGCATCTGTTTTACCTTCAATCCTTCTATCAGGTAATAGAAATCTCTCCCAGGGCAGAATCGAAATATTTTTCAAATCCACTTTTAAATCCATTCTCTCCTCATAGTCCATCTTTCCGGAAACGGTGAAGCTTCCCTCGTTGACCGTGAAGTTGTTCTGAGCAAACCTGACCTCATCTTTATCCAGCTCAATCTTAGCCGGGATTTGCGATTCAATCTTATTGCCCCGGTAGTCAAGAACTATCTGCTCAAGTGTCAGGTTCTGGGGAAACTTCGATATATCAAGGTTTCCAAAGAAGACTAAGGAAAGAGAGTTATTCATCATCCTGGTAGTATCTATCCTGATCGAATCACCCTCCAGAAAAATAGTAGAGGAAAGCGAGTCATAGGGGATGCTCCAGGCTGTTCCGTTTAAAAGCAGAGAACGTATGATTCCTCCCTTTCGGCTGATGAATTTGTCTATCTTAACGTCAGATTTCAGATCGGAACTAAAGAGCTTGTACCCCCAGATCGAGTCAGACTCAAATCTACCCTCAAGCGAAAAATCTGTAACTGGACCTCTGGCTTTGAACTGGAATTCCCCTCTTCCTCCCATTTCCTGGACGAATGTTTGACCGTTGAAGTTACTCAGGTCTCTGAATATTGCCTGTCCCTGCAGGTTGAGCGAATCAGTAAACCCAACCCTTCCCTCACCTGTAACCTCAGTATCTTTATACCAGAGCTTGAAATCTTTGCCGAACTGCGCCTCATTTAGATTAACCGTGAGATTCCCCACAACCTTGGAGAAACTGTACATATCAAACTTCCCCGGCTCTAACTCCAGGTTGAAATTTAATAGAAAGCTTTTTTCGTCCAGGCCCGTCCCCTGCATCTTCAGGTTACCTGAAAGATCGCTATGCAAAGAAGTGGCAACGATATTGGCAAGATCTAAATCCTTGACTTTTCCTTCAAGCATATAGCTTTCCGGTTTTTCTTCCAAATTCAGCTCCCCTTTTAGCTGGACCGGAGACCGGAAAGCCCTACCCTGAATTGAATAAAAGGTGAACTTCTTCTTTTCAAAAAGAAAGTTGGTTTTCAGCCCGCTTAACTCCTCTTTAAACATAGTTCCTTCTAAGACTAAATTCCCTTTTATCCTTTTCAGGTTTCCTTCAAGACTTCCTTCCAAATTCAGTTTTCCATCCAGGCCTATACCGCTTATTTTTGTTATGTCAGCCAGATAAAAAGGGTCTCCCTTCAGAGTAATCGAAAAAGAAAGCGGTTTCATATCAAGTGTCCCGCTCAGCAATTCAAATTTAGAATCAGCAGTCTCAATTTTTACATTTTCTAAAGTCAGCTGGCTTGATTTGATTTTAGCCCTGCCGTTTATTCTTTTTAACTCCAGTGTTTTCTCTATCCTGGCAAGTAAGCTCCCGCCAATGAGATTTAAATTGACCCCTTCTTTATCATTATTAAGTGAGAGTGTAAAGTTTACACTGTCCAGCTCTAGACTCTTTTTGACCGAGACCCAATCGACCTTGCCATCTTTGAAAAGAATATATGGGAAGGAGAAATTTGGAACTCCTTCAGAAATTCCTTTCCCTTTTTTCAGAAAAGGAATTAGCAGGCGTCCGTCCTGGGCTTGTTTGATCTGGATCTTTGGCTGGTAAAGTCTCACTCCTTTGAAGTCCCATTTCTTCCGAAGAAGGTCTGCCGGAGAAAAATCCAGTTCCAGTCTCTTTAAGTCCAAAAGGGTGTACTCATATCCTTTTTCAGCGTACTCAATCTGGAGATTCTCAACTATTACCTCACCCCATAAAAAGCTGTGGATCTTACCTATTTTAATTTTAACCGGGGTGGTCCTGTCCGCCAGAGTTGATAAATACCTGGCAACCTCAGTCTCCAGAAATCTGGTTTGGGTTATAAGAAGATAAACAGCGAGAATAAGGCAGAAAATTATGCAGAGGAAAATTAAGGGTATTTTATATCTTTTTTTCATCTTTGCCTTTTGAGGCTTAAAATACAATCAATTATAATAATAGCAAAAAAAGAAAGGGTCAAGAATAAAATGAACCTGTGTTATAGCAAGATTAAAATGTCCTAATTTCTGCAAAGTTAAAATGTCCTGTCCTACAGATCCGTTTCTCGGATTTTCATGTTTTAGTTAGTAGTAGCTTTCCTTCTTTTTGGCTACTTTTTTCTTTTTGTTCATAAGGT
>JALHSU010000143.1 GCA_022865345.1 Candidatus Zixiibacteriota bacterium | reverse complement strand
GGGAAAAAGTCTAAAAGACAGTAAGGCCTTTGACCAGGTTTTCTGCCGGACAGATGTCGGGAGTAATTCTCTATTCCAGGACAGTAGCCGATCTCCCTCATCATCTCTAAGTCAAACTTAGTCCTGGATTCTAACCTCTGAGCTTCTAACAGCTTTCCCTGTTTTCTGAACCAGTCCAGTCTATCCTCTAATTCGATTTCAATGCTTTTTACAGCCTCTTCCAATTGAGGAGGGGTGGTTACAAAATGCTTGGCCGGATAAATCGCTACCCTCTTCTTCTCCTCTAAGACATTCCCTTTGAGGGTGTCAATGACTGCAATCCTTTGGATCTCGTCACCGAGCAGTTCCAATCTTATGGCTGTCTCTTCATAAGCAGGATGAACTTCGATTGTATCCCCCCTGACCCTGAAGGTCCCCCGGGCAAACTCGATATCATTTCTGGAATAATGGATGTCGATCAGGGATTTGAGTATCTCGTCCCTTTCCTTCTTCTCACCCACCTCTAAGAACAGAAGCAGCTCTTTATAATCCTTGTGCGAGCCCAAACCGTAGATGCAGGAAACACTGGCAATTATTACCACGTCCTCTCTTTCCAATAGAGATGAGGTCGCCCGCAAGCGCAGGCGATCGATATCATCGTTCATCGAGGTATCTTTCTCTATGTAGGTATCAGACTGTGGAACATAAGCCTCTGGCTGGTAATAATCATAATAGCTGATGAAAAACTCCACTGCATTCTGGGGGAAAAACCCTTTTAATTCCCCATATAATTGAGCTGCCAGGGTCTTGTTGTGGGAAATGACCAGTGCAGGCTTTCCCACATTGGCAATCACGTTAGCCATGGTAAAGGTTTTTCCTGAGCCGGTCACCCCTAAAAGGGTCTGGTATTTTTCACCCTTGAGGATTCCCTCAGTCAATTTCTCAATCGCCTGGGGCTGGTCCCCGGTGGGCTTGTAATTGGAAACCAATCTGAAGCTGGACATATTATCCCTTTTCAATTATAACTTATATATATACGAAAAAACTGAAGTCAATACAGAAATTGAAAAATATCAGGAGTAGGGGGCAATTCATGAATTGCCCCTACAAAAAAAGAAAGCCCCTCAAAGGGGGCTTTCTTTCCGGAAAGGAGAAAGAGGCTATTTCTCCACTGAATGCAAATCAACCGGTTTGATAAGCTTCGGCTTTTCAACCAGAGGTCTACCCATAGCCGGCTTGAGAGATTCAGAAACAAGCACTTTCGGAGCCGGACCACCTTTGAATAGATAGTTGATCAGGTAGACCGCATCCGCCACAGTAAGGAATCCGTCCCGGTTGACATCCGCTACCATAAATATCTGAGGAGCAGGTCCACCTTTGAAAAGATAATTGATCAGATAGACCACATCTGCTATTGAGATCTTTCCATCCAAGTTGACATCTCCACGCAGGAAAGCACTGCCATAAGTAACCAGACCTAAATCTGCCTGATCCGGCTTATGATAGATCTCCGCCTCAATCTCGGCATCAGTCGATTTGCCCCAGTAATTGTAAGTGGCGGTCTGGTTATCATTACAATATTCTAAGAGCAGCTCATAATTGGTATTGTTATAGATGAAGTTGCGATCAGATGAAGCACCTCCGATCAAAACTGAGAGAAGAGCAGCATTATTGCCATGGACTTCATTTAGAACCATTCCGTAGAAATTATACTTGATCGTATTTCTTTTCAGATTAGCGGAGAGTGCTCCATAAGGATCAGTCGAACCCCAGAAACCATAAGTGCTGTAATAACCTAAGCCAGTGATGCTGTTATCCCATACGTTGTTCTGGGCAGATCCTCCACCGTACAGAACTACTCCACTGGTGCAAGCAGTAATGCTATTGAAGGTGACATTTACTGGAGCTAGGATATAAACGGTCTGAATGCCCTGACTTGAATTGGTTATGGTATTATAGGAGATTGAAGTTGCCGCATCGTTGCTGTTGGCGCCTAAACAGACCTCTGAGGTGGTAACTGTATTGGAATCTATATTTCCATCTGAATACCAGTGATAGAAAATACCCAAGGAGGCATCCGAGACATTATTATGCTTTACCTTTCCAGATGAGCCCCAGAGCATTATCCCGGCAGACTGCATTGAAACACTTTTCACATTTGAAACGGTGTTATGATTGAAGTCAACCCCGGTTAAGTTATTAGGATTTTTGGCTGACGCATAGATGCCTCTCATATAGATATTTTTCACTGTGCAGTTCTGCACCTTCAGATTACTCCAGTCACCAGCAGAATAGTTGGTGATAATTCCATTTCGTGCATCGATCGGGGCAGGGAAGCTCGGGCTGTTACCATTAAAGGTAACCCCGTCGATAGTCACGTCCGTGGCTTGAACCACGCACATCTGCGAACCTCTAAAGCTCGGACCAAGCTCTGGGTTAGGAGTACCTATATCTGAACTATCCGGATAGACTAAAACCGAATCCTGACCAGCACCTAGGAGAGCTAAGGGTTTATTGATATTTATATTTTCATTATAAGTTCCCGGTCTAGCACGCACCAAATCACCTGAGCTAGCAAGGTCAATACCTTCCTGAATAGTCGAATTGTTAGAAGTGTTGACATACCAGGTCCAGGGAGCTGCATGCGAGTCGCCCACGTAATTGGCTCCCCACCAAGGTGAATAGTCCACGTAATCAGTTACCTCATTGCCCATCGCACCAGCATTAGTAGCACTATGGTATGGACCGCTGGCATCACCCCACCAATTTTGCTCAGCATCCTGAACCAGAGCCGCATTAGTCCAGAATCCCATGTCATTGCTCGAGATGGTGTTATTATTGGCAGTGACATTGACTTTACTGCCACTCTCATAGGCAACGACCCCAATTTCCCAGTCCTGGATATCAGAATTGGTGAGGGTTAGGTTGACATCATCTCCGAGGGACCAAGCTGCAACCCCGTAACTTCCCACGTGATGCACACCAGTCAAAGTTGCATTATTAATGGTAACCGTGGTAGGTATGCTCAGCAGTTTTGATTCTACCCCCCACTCTTCTTCAAACGGAGAGAGGGAAATAGCTGATATTTTCCCAGGGCTACCCTTAAATCGGGAGTAACCATAATCGCGGATGCTTATCCCTTCTGCCGCATCTATATCCGCAGAGGTGATATTAACGCCATCCACTGAGCCTTGAGTTTCCTGATAGACTATACTGACCTGTGAGCCTGAAACAGAGCTTGTCCCACTCACATTCACTATAGTGCCATTTAAGAATATCATACCACTAGCAACCCAAGTGGCTGGGATATAACCAATATCTGAAACCGAGCAGTTTGTAACTGATCCACCGGCTCCATAACCTATCTGGATACCGTTCTGGGCGGTTATACTGGTCAATCCCTTACCCATCACAGTGCAATTCAATACATTTACGGTTAAATTGTTTCCCAACAGCGTCATTCCGTTCTTCTGGAAATCGTCAATTTCAGTTCCCGAAACGTTGATAGTATAAGGACCACCGGCGTTATTATAAGAGTAAATGCCGTTTCCATGCTGAGCACCACTGAACGGAGTATCCTGAACTCCGGTAATCTCGCAGTCAATCACGGATCCATCTCCATTCCAGAAGCCAACCCCTACAAAGCGATAGTTGCTGTTGCCTCGACCGGCACCATCCACCCTTAAGTTCTTGATCTGAACTCCTGTCGCACCATTTATGCCCATAACCGGATAGTTGTTAGCACTGGTGGTAAAGAACCAAGTGAGGATCACAGGAGATTTGACGATTGTATGGGTTGCTGGATCAGGTCCTGCCCCTGCTCCTGTAATGGTTAGATTGGATTTATTTATAACCACCTGTTCCTCATACATCCCGGCTGCTACATTAACAACACCAGCAGGTGCAACTCCATCTACACCATCCTGAACCTTATCGAATGCATCGTAACCAAACAAATGCCCGCCAACCGAATCGCCACAGGGGGTTCCTGCCCAATCATCATCCACCCAGACGACCAAAGGAGCCTGTGGATAACGATCCACGCTTCCGGCAGTTCCAGGAACATTGTATTGAGTCGGATATCCAGAATTAGAAGCCCAATCATCCCAGAAGTTACCTTGGTCAACTCCATTATCCCAGGAATTGCTTGGACAATCATCCTTCGCATTGGACGTATTGCACATCAAGATGTTATCATAAATGTCTGAGTTCAGGAAGCCACTGTTGGGGTATCCACCCTTAGTAGGGATGTATATGCCGTGCCCACCGATCGCCGTGTGTTTAGAAATTTTATTCCCTGTAATAGTATTATTTGTCGTGGAGTACCAAGTGTAAGATGGATCGCCCTGTCCCCATAAGTACAAACCACCGAGTGCGTTTCCAGTGATGGTATTGTTCTGAATAACGTTATCGTTTCCATCCTGGAATAGAAATCCATACTTGTAATAATCACTCGTTCCGCCGGAGCCGTTGTTGGAAATCGTGTTCACCGTGAACGTGTTGTGCTTGTTGTACGACGTAAGCTTCACGCCGTTGCGTATGTTGTCATGGATGTTGTTGCTATCCACCGTCGTATACTCGCATGGGATATCAGTGCGATTCCAGCTTGGGGTCAATTGCAGTCCGTATTTTGAGTTGCTGTACAGATTATTCGACTTGATTCTAACGTTCTGGCCCGCGCTAACGTATACGCCATACTCCGAGTTACTGTAGATATTGTTAAGTTCAACCCGTATGTTCTTTGGGCGGCGCCATTCGTCCCAGACCCCGATGTCTCTTACTATATAATTGCGGTACGTGAGTGATACACCCGCACAGCTTCCCCCACTACCGTTGTTGAAAATCTGGTTGTTCATGATGACCACATTGTCAGCTGTACCACCATGCCCCGCAGCAGATACATAGACACCATTTCCAGCGTTACCGTCAATGCTGTTGTCCTGAATAGTAATTCCAGTTAACGAGGAAGTGCCACCGTTGCCATTGACCACCACACCTCCAGCTTCGTACCACACTGGGGTAGAACCCTGCTTCCATCCGCCAGTCACTCTGAACCCAGACAGCGTCACGTCAGAAGCAGTAATCGTGACCGCGTTGCCGACATTATTTCCATTAATGATAGTTGTGGATGAGCCCGCGCCTAGCAAATTTACCGGCTTAACGATAGCAATGTTCTCAACATACGTCCCCACCGCCACGTTAACGGAACCACCACTTATCGCTTCTGTAACACCTTTGTTGATAGTCAAGAATGGGGCGTTGAGAGTGCCCGGATATGAGTCTGAACCAGTCGATGCAACAAACAGTTTTGTGCGTGGGGCAGCGAAAATAATATCCCTGCCAGGATCAGTCCTGCCAGCATTGGAGGTTGCCACAATTTCTCCATCAGGACCTTCAAAAGCAAAACCGATGAAATTCCACTGTCCACTCCCACCAGAGTATCCAGGCCCCGTAAGATCAAAGACAAAAGTACCGGTGTTGCTGTATACATAGACATCTTTCGAGGACATCACTGTCACGCCGATATAGTTGTCAGACCGGCTGGACCAGTAGGGCCAATAACTATCTGTAATTGGAGTGAAGCCAACATCCTTCGTCCATACACCGCCAGAATATGTCAAAGTGTGTGTGGTGTTAACTGGTTCGGCGGTGGTCTCTCCCGACCAATAGAGAATGACCGTCCCATCGCCATTGGATACCGGTTCGTATTCTGAGTAGTTTGTGCTATTCGTAATATTAGTACGAGTAGTTCCGTCCCAAATAAACAGATCCGCTGCGCCATCCGCTGCAATCCAATCCCAGAATACTATCGAAGTTGTGCTGTTTCCCATGAAATCCGCATTGCAAGCGTCTAGCGGCGCAACCGGTTCGTAGATGTAGCTACTCGTACCGGATGAAACAACGTAGCGGACAATTTTGTTGGGATTACTATTATGGACTTCTGCAAATCCTACCACGGTTCCGTCATCACTCCAGAAGGGATTCATGTAACCATAGATGTC
Source organism: Candidatus Zixiibacteriota bacterium (assembly GCA_022865345.1). Classification (NCBI taxonomy): domain Bacteria; kingdom Pseudomonadati; phylum Candidatus Zixiibacteriota; species Candidatus Zixiibacteriota bacterium. Next base: position 3,823 of record JALHSU010000143.1, on the reverse strand, counting down.
CCCCTCCCCCGAGTTGCCTGCTGAGATAATTATCTCACCCGTTCCGTTAGCATTCATCAGCACGATTTCGGTTCGGCTATAGCTTCCGTCGGTAAATGATTTTTGTGCAATAATTTTTTGTCCATTCGGACTTAATCCAGCTTGCCTGTACCATACTCCAGAAGGTGCAGTTTTAACAGCGGCATAGTAATAATTTGGATTGTTAAACGGAGGTGTGCCATAATTCATCAACCCCATTCCTGCATTTTTACTGAAGATTTGTTCATTATCGAACATTTGTTCATGAACATGAATTTTCTTTACGCTTGTTTGAATTGTCTGCGCCCACCCCACCCCAGCAGTTAAAGCCAAAATGGCTGCTAATAAGCAAATTGTCGCTTTAATAATACCTCTCAAGTTCATTTCAGTTCCCCTTGTTAAAGTCTAAATGATTTTTCTGAAGTTGACTAAAGTAAAGAGACTTTTTTTCCTGGAACCACCTCCTTTTTTCCAAAACCCTTTAAAACTTCCTCATCAAAACCCCCAGTCCAGTTCTGAAAGACAAGAAGATCCCCCTATCCTTTCAGATCTTAGAGAAAGATCATAAGTTCACCTCCTGGGACTTAGTCCCAGAAATTTTTGGTTATACTGTTCTTAGGGTTTCTTTAGATATAAAAAAAACCATCCCCACACCTTGCTTGCCCCCTCCAACAAGGCAGGCATGGTGTAACAATATTAAGGTAAATACCTTATTTTGTCAAGAAGATTTTTTAAGTTTCTAAACTTTAGAAATTGAGTTTCGGTCTAAAAAGGAAGTAGATAAGGTCCAAATGGTTATAAGAAAGAACAGAGGTACTCGTTTTACTCTCAACTCATTAGTCGTCCAAGTAATCTATTAAATTATAGAGACTTATAGAGCTATATTTTCAGGCACATGGCACCGGTCCCCCTTTGAACAGGTAATTAATCAAGTAGATCACATCCGTAATATTTACATTACCATCGCAGTTTGCATCACCGGATAGGAACGGAACAGGAGCAGGTCCTCCTTTGAACAGGTAGTTCACGATATAGACCACATCCGATATGGTCACCTTTTTGTCTCCATTAGCATCGCCGTGGGAATAGGTTGTGATCATCGCTTTGGCTTTGCGCACGCTGGCTTTGAGGGAATCCAGGCTGACTTTAGTAGAGACCAATGCCAGGTCAAACTTGACTGAATCTCCCGGAGCAAGATCTGTTTTCTTAGCAGTGAGAACTGAAGACAGATCGGTACTCGAGCCTTCAATGAGATACCCCGGACTGGACGCTACCTGATAAAGATCTCCGGTCTCAAAATCCCCGGTGTTGTATATGTGGGTGCTATTTTTCACTGCCTTAGCACCATAAAGAGTGGTATCAGAAAGATAGGCTATCCCTGCATACCTCTGATTACCAGTATTTCTCTGCCAGAGCAAGTTCAGGGTAGAATCATACCCGGCGCTGTTGTAAGAACTGGTCGGAATGTCCCAGTCCAGCACCATTCCCAGGTAAAGATTCTTGACCGTATCCGGGGTAAGGTTGAATGCCACAAACCTGTGTATCATCAATTCAGAAGAATCCGGATGAGATGGCGCTAAGACCTCAGCTCTTACTTTGAGGTTACACCCTGGGTCTACCGTGCTGAAAGTCCCTCTCTGCCAGCGGGGATCAGATGAATCTATATTCAGAACGGAGGAAGCGCCAAAGGAATGAGTGTTGAACAAATCGCGATATACTATTGTATCGGTTGAGCTTTTCAGATATGCCAGAAATAAAGAGCCATCATACAGGTAGTCGTAACTTTCATCCAAATATCTCCAGGCATAACCATTGATACTGCTGATGTTGGTTAGGTTGGAAATATCGCTTCTTACCTTGCTGGTGGTAATTGCAGACACCTGCTTAGAATGACCTGAGATAAAAGTAACTGGAACTATTATGCTGTCATAAATCCCTTCACCCACATCGCCGGTGACGTAAAAAACGATCCCGCCATGAAGGGTCATACCAGTACACGAAGTCGGAAGAGCTTCAGCATCCAGTACCACCTGATGATCAAAATAACCTCCAGGAGAAACTGAACCGTTTTCTGGTTCAACTCTCAGCCAGTTACCAACAGGATGTGAATTCATGGCAGATTGTAAATCATCCGAGGTGCGGACTTTTTTCCCGGCCGTGCCTGCAGGCTGGCTATTTAAGAATTCCTCTGCCGGGGTAAATTCGAAGCTATCCCGGGCAATGACCGAGTAGTTCAGAGATCCGGTCATTTGGTGTCCGTAGACTCTCAGATCTAAAACCAGGCTATCACCGGAGACTAAGGAGGTATCTATGAAATTAGGCTGGGTTTCGAAAAAACGATAAGGACGATTATAAAGCTCGCCGGCTTTTTCGGCGATGTAAAGATTCGGACCCAGGTTCTCCTGGCACAAAGGGAGAATCCTGTAAGAGAGAGGCCAGAAACCATCACTGTTGTCACCCACCTCAGGCGTATAGGAGATAATCTTTTTCCTTGCAGTCTGGTCACCATAGTCCCAATCGTCAGCATCACCATTAGTGCTGTAAAGAGTTATCCAGCTTGGAGCAGAGATATACCCGTTGTAGGCGCTGATGCTGTCACCTATCTCCTTGTAGATCCAGAAATCCTCAGGAAATTGTTCTTCATAGCCCCAGGGATAGATCAGGAGATTACTATAAGAATGGTAGTTAAGGGCGGTCACAAAGTCGTGTGCATTTATGAAATCCCTTAACGCCTGAGTTTCCGGCTCGGAAAAAGGAGCGGTTCCGCGATAAGTCTCGGAGCCAGTGACAGACGAAGAGCCGATATTATCATAACCCCACTTATAACCGAAATTGCGGTTCAAGTCTATTCCATAGGTTCCATTGCCATTGTTTCTTCTGTTCTTTCTCCACATCCCCCCGCCGTTTGGATAGGTAGTTTGATTGTAAACATACCCATCCGGGTTGATTATGGGAACAAACCAGAGCTCCCGGTTATCCACTATATCCATTACTACACTGTCGGTTCCGTAATTATTGGTAAGGTATCTCATAAAGTAAAGCAGAATCTCAATCGTTATAGGCTCCCTGGCATGGATCAAACCGCTGTAATAGACCTCCGCTTCATCTTCATCTGTTCCGGGATTGTCCGATATCTTCATTGCCCAGATGGTTCTTCCCTGGACAGTTGTACCGATGTTTATTTTGGCTGTGGTGATAGTGGGGTGCTCGTTATGTATAGAATCCAGAGCTGCAACCGTTTCATCATAAGTATGATAGCCACCCATCTTCAAAGTCTGGTCCAGACGTTCCTCATAAAATCTCTCCAAATCTGAATGGATGACTTCCGTTTTAAAACCCAAAAGCTGTAATCTGCTCACTTCTTCTGAGTTTGAGACTATGTCTACATACTGACCGGGCTTAGTATAGGCGACATCTAAATTCATTTTCTTGATCGCGAGTAATTCAGCCCTGGAGGAAAAATAAACCCTTACCTGCATATGCTGCTCTTCAGCCGTCACCGAGATAAATAAGAATAAAATTAAAAGAAACCCCAAACCTAATCTGACAAATTTTGACATCCAAGGCTCCTTTTTGTTAAAAGTCGAGGTCTAAACCCTTTACTGAGTATATTGTCAGGACTCAGGTCCTAAACCTTCAGAGTCCCTGACATCCAAAGAGCAAACTATTGTCCTTCCTGAGTATAATAGTGCAAAAACTTATTTTGTCAATATGTAAAAGAGTGCAAAAATTCCTTTAGTTAGCATTGCGTATCTGAGCCGGGAATTAACGCGAGTAGGTTTTTTTGAGTCAGAAATGCCTTTCC
>JALHSU010000142.1 GCA_022865345.1 Candidatus Zixiibacteriota bacterium | reverse complement strand
GATGCAGGCAAAACTTTTAAGGGCAATTCAGGAGAGGGAGATTGATAGAGTCGGCTCAAGTTCACCTGTAAAGATAGATGTGCGCATCATTGCCGCCACAAATCAGGATTTAGAAAAATTGGTTAAGGAGAAAAAGTTCAGAGAAGACCTCTATTATCGGCTGAACGTTATTTCCATTACCCTGCCTCCTTTAAGAGAAAGAAAAGAAGACATTCCGAGCTTGATCGAGCATTTCCTTAAGAAGTTCGGAGATACCGATTGTCAAATTGAAGATGAGGCGATGAGTTCTCTGATGAACTATTCCTGGCCTGGGAATGTCAGGGAGTTGGAGAATACTATCGAACGGGCTTTGGTCTTGAAAAAGGATTGTGTGATCAGAAAAGAAAACCTGACCGAAAAGATGTGGAAAGGGGAGAAAAGAATCGGGAACGTGGTAATGGATCTGCCAGAAGAAGGAATTGATTTAGAAGAAGTTGAAAAAGAGCTTATCAAAATTGCCCTGGAAAAAGCCAATGGAAACCAGACCCAGGCGGCAAAATACCTGGGCATCTCCCGGCCGACTTTGCTGTACAGGATGGAGAAGTATAAATTGTAGCGTCCTCACTCCCGTGAGGACGCTACAACATGATAGCACGCTTTGCCTTCAGGTGGGTTATGTTTTCACTGGACGGGAATTATCTGCCGACAGACTTTTGAATTTTCCCTCATATTACACAGAGGATTCTACAGCTCGCCTTTACTACCAACCTAATTTTATGTTTTGCGAGTTCATGAATTCTTGACCTTAGGCTATCATTGACTTATAATCCTACATCTGAGCATTATTAGGATGCATCTCTGTGTCCTAACAAAAAATGGAAGAATCTTTTAAAAAGTCGGATATTAAAGTGAACTATCTTAAACAGAATTGGTGGATATGATTGCCGGAATGGTTAGTGTCATTCCTGTTAAACTCGCAGGTTTACCACCAGATGGAGACCAAGCCAACATGAAAAGCTAATAAAAATGTTTCGCAGAGAGGCTCACATTTTTGATGACAGATCAAGAGACGCTAACTATGTGGAGATATTCTCTCTGTATTAATATATAAAGGATTTGAGCTTCCTGTACTTGACACCATCACATTCACTATTTCTTGAGATGAATCATGCGATAAGTATATCATCAATTTCTTTTTTGATTTTTTTTAGTTCCGCCCACAAGGATGTGTCTCTGTAAAGATTCTCGATTTTTTTGACAATATCAAATCTCTCTTTCAATAGAGCTTCTTCATATTGCTCTTTAATCTTTTTTGCCTCTTCTTGACTCACTCTTTTAGATTCCCTCACAATATTATTATCGGTTGCGTCAAAAAAAACTTTGAATAAGAGATTTAAATTTTATAAATTTAATTTAGGGGAATTTGATTACTTAAGTTGATTCTGTGTCTTGAGATCTTATGGGAAAAAAGCAAGAAAAAGAGTTGTTTTTTAACATTTATTAGATCTTAATCAGCAGACTTATAAGAGAGCTTACATTTTCTACTCAGTGTACTCTAACGTGCTGACTTTGCTGAAATTGATAATTGTTTTAGTAATAAGCTCTTTCCAAATCAACCATTGTCTTCTTGAACTAAATTTTAACCAATGTCCCAATCCCGGTAATTGGACTATTGCAAGATTTGTTTTCTCTGGTGCAAAACTCTGTATTGCACTCATAGTGAAAACGGTATCAATCCCTCCTAAGAATATGAGGATCTTATTACAAAGCTTACTAAGCTCCTCTTTATATAAAGACTTATAATTACCTATAACTATTTTTTCAAATATATCCCTTTCTTTTTGTGTCATTTGGATCTGTTTAAAACTCTCGTTAATATCCAACACCACCCCATCCCAAATTCCATCAGCCTCCTCTGACCGCCTTACAAAGCGTTGAAAGAAAAAGGGGTCTTCTTTTTCCATCTCTGCTATACACTCACCGGAATTTACTCTTTCCACCATCTTTTCCCAAGCTTCTTTCATCTCTTTGTTATCATACTTGAAAACTAGGTAAGGTTTAACGTCCTCAATCCTTTTCTGCCCACTTGCGACTGGGTCGACCACGTACCTTTTCCAAATCATTTTCGTTATTGTTTCGTTTCTAACAAAAAGCACTCCAGCGTTAATGTCAGAGAAATTTGCACCTGATTCCAAAAGATAAATAGAATGGTATCTTTCAGGATCTTTAAGCAGGAGTGCTAAAGTTAAAATACCTCCTAAAGAATAGCCTAACAAGCAGATTTTTGTGTTGTTATCAAAATGCTCGTTATAAAACTCATGGAAATCCGGGTAAACGCCTTCATCCCAGGTGCTATTCCAAAATCTATCCACATCACTCATCATTTGGATATAGCCATGAATTATTCTCTCCGGATGATTAGCTAAGTCAATAATAGTATCTTGTGTAGTTAATATGGAGTCTTGTTTATTATTAGCAGTAAAAATATCATTTACATCACACCGAAAATCCGTGCGGCGATAAAAGTGATTGGTTAAAGGAAATAAAACGGATGGAATACCATTTTTCGCAAATTCTAAGCCGAGATCATCGTAAATCCCCGGCGTTGCCTCTGCGAGTCCGTTAAACATGATAATTAGATATTCAAATTTGGAGCCTTTAGTGTTGTGTTTGGGAAAATAAAATCGTAAATGATAGAGCATATTTCTATGATAACGATAAAATGGCGGAACATCAACATGAGACCCAAATGGGACTAATTGTATTTCGAGAAGACTGTCTATATTTTCCTTTTCCTTAATATCGTCATACGACCTGAGTTTACTCGGGGTTAAAGGAAAAATCTTAAATGCTCCATGGGCCTCTTTTATTTGCTCCACTAACGGTAATTGTTCAATCGCTTGAACCTCTCGTTGCTTCTCAGGTAACCGCACCAGTTCAATGTCAACTTTATCCCTTGTGGTTATTGACAAGATGGGGTTCTGTTCTTGATTATTTTTTTCTGCCCATTCCTTCACTTTTCCCGACACGTATTTGCCTGCATCGTAAATCGAGATTATTCCGTCATTATCGTAATCAGCCTCGCCTTTAAGTGCTTCAATTAAGTGATAAGTAAATACGCTATGTCCCTTCTCTTCCCACTCCCATGAGACTTCTCCCTTCCGGCTAGATGAAAATATTGCCCATCCTTCAGCCTCTACCTCTAAAGATTTCAAGAACTCCTCCGTAATGAGACCATCGCCTTTTTCTCCAAACCGAGCACCTACGTGGCAAGAATCCATGACCAGTATCTTGAATCTGGCTTTAGAGCGAAGAAGTATCTTTTTTACGTTTTCCAGAGGAATTGCTGTATCTACTATGATTTCATATAGAGCGTCTGTAGGTACTAAGAAGCTTTGACCACTTTTTTCTGCGCCGTGACCTGAAAAATAAATCAGAATAGCGTCACGCTCACTAGCTTCTCTGGAAACACGGCTAATTTCTCGTAAGATATTGTTTCTCGTTGGTCTTAAATCGGGATTTGTAGTCTCATCTGTCATGAGTCTGGTGTACCTTTTATCGTATGAGGCCTTGGTCAGGAGCTCATAGATTGCAACCACATCAGGGACTGCGTATCTTAATGCTGTGAAACCAGTACCAAAGTATTTATTTATTCCTATTAGGATAGCCCATTTTTTCTCTATTGGATAATACTCTCTTACGATTTTCTCTCGATAGAGATTGACAAGAACCAAACTTGGGATATATTCGAGGAGTTTAGGATCTTTTCTGGAGTAAGCGCTCAAGAGTTTCTCTGCACTTTCCGTCGGAAGTTCAATGGTAATTTTCACACTGTTACTCTTCTCTATGGAAGATATCCGAATAGCCCCGGGGGTGATCTCCAAGTAATTTGCTATTCTATCCATAAGTGACCTCCAACTATTTTCATCTAAGTGTTCTACCTCAATCGTTAGCTCAATTCTTAAAGTGGGTCCAGGGTTAGGGTGGCGATGTACCCAAGGTTTAAGCTTATATTCTCTGAGAACCTTTTCACTCCATCCCTCACTGTCTGCTCGTTCATGGCAATTTGCACACAGACAGATAAGATCTTCCGGTTTATGTTGCTTTGATTTACGCCAAGGTATGATGTGGGCCAGTTCAAGTGGGAGGGGAGTTCCGTCGACTGCACATCGATGTCCACATTCCAATAGGATTTTTCTTTTAATCTCTTCAGGTATTGAAGGTCTGTTGGACATATCAAATCTCCTTTTATCTCTACCAAAGTTTAGGTTTTTGCAAGCTAATAAAACTTCCCTTTGTTCTTCTCGGGTCTTCCTATCTTAAATCTCTTACACTATGTTCACTTGCCTAACCTCAAGTACCTACAGAAAGAAAGAGCTCGCATTATGTTTAATAAGCACAATTATATATTTGTGTAATATCTTAAATTCAATTTACCTACCAATAGTGCCATCTGTCAAGTTAAAATTATCGGGTGTGGGCAGGTTTAAAAACCTGCTCTACCACTTGTAAATACAAGCTTTTACATCCCCATCACTGTATCGTCTGCTACACCATTTGTAGGAAAAAGCTCAAATTCTCAAAATAGGCAAGAGTGAGACAAATTAGGGCTTGTCATATCTGCTTGCCATTGAATCACTTAGGAGAATCCTTGACAAGTTTTTGTTTTTGGCAGAGAGGTTGCGTTATAGATAGTCTCGAATGAAAAGGAAGGATATGAGAAAAGCACAGAGAATAGCAATTATCCTGGTTTCGCTTCTGTTTGTCGGAGCTACTGCTTATGCCAGGAATTATCAAATCACCGGGGCTTTGGATTCGAGGTTTATGCTTAATGATGGTCAGGGGAAAATCAATAGCGATAATTTTTTGATTCATGGGGCTGAGGTGAACTTCAAATATATCTTTCAGGGTGAGTCTGGTGACTGGGCGACTTTAGTTTTGCAGGCGTCGTATTCGCCTGATTTCGATTTCTTCTCCAGGGAGTTTAATTACCATTACGGGGATAAATACTTTGTTCTCAAAGGTCCAAGAGGGCAGGTGAATTTGAAATTAGGAAAATTCGTGGTTCCTTTTGGAAATCTGCAATATTATGTTTCTCACCTTCTGGTGCTTCAGCCGATGTTTCAG
>JALHSU010000141.1 GCA_022865345.1 Candidatus Zixiibacteriota bacterium | reverse complement strand
TAGATAACAATTAATCCCGAAAAAATAATTAAGCACAAAACTCCTAAGGTAACCCTCTTTAACAGACTCATCTGACCCCAGAGGTTAACTAATTGGTTCTTAAGTTCGGTTAGATTCATTCTTTTTCTCTGATTTGCCTTTTGTAGCGGAGGTCTTCAGACCTCCATCTTTTGTGTGGAAGGCTGAAGCCTTCCACTACATTTTTTCTTTTCATAGAGCGACCCGTTCATAGTCGCTTACTCCACGCAAAAATTCCTTCGACCTATCACCTATTACCTACCACCTGCTTTTTACCGGCTCCCAGCTACCCGCTCCCTGCTTTTTTGATATAATTCGACAATCTGCTTTTTAGCAAATCTCGTGCCTGTAGAGAATGAATTTAAATTTAGGCGCTAATTTTATGTATAACCGAAGGTTAAGAGGAAGTACTAAATTTATAAATGAAGCTAAGCCTAACTATCTTTAGGAAATAATTTCCTTTTGAAAGGACAAGGCTTCCAAAAAATTTACCAGACCGATCGCTTTTGAAACGCAGTGCATCGACTTTGAAAAACATATTTCCCTATTACTTTTAAAAGTGAAATTTATTTCACTTCAGGGGTAATTTTACCCCCTAATAGTGGGCTTGTCAAGCAAAAAATTTCCCACTTTAGCCAAAGTGGGAAATTAAGACTTTCCGGTGGTGAGGTAGCTCGACCACTTATTTTTCTTTAGTACCCGAGAACGAGTAAGTGTTTCCTTTCCATGTAAAGGTACCTTGCATTCTATTATTTTTTGGGTCCACCCTCCCTGACCAAATTTGGAATTGCCCACCTCCCCATTCATCGCATGTCCGTTTTACCGAAAAACTATTACCATCAACAGTCCCTGAAACTGAACAATAAGCGTCGATGGTGGCAAGAGTAAATCCGGTATTCAAACTACCAGTCAAAATATTGCCAGAAATGTCCAGATTTAACTTTCCTACCTTATTCTTGCCTTGATATACATAGCTAAGTATCCAGGTTCCTTCAAATATTGTGCGAGCTTGTGCCTCTTGTAACTGACGTTCTGATTCTTTAATTTTAGCCTCTTTTTCTAGCCTTGCCCTTTCGATTTCCATTTGCTTCTGTTTTTCCGCTGCCTCAATTTGCATTTGCTTTAGCCTCTCCGCCTTTTCAATTTCCATTTGCTTTATCTTCCTTGCTCTTTCTAGCTCTGCTTGTCCTATTTCCTGTTCCATCTTTGTGATGTTGTCCACCATAACCTTGGCTTTCTTGCCCAACTCAGTATCTGGATACCGTTCACCAAGTTGACTAAAGTACTGTTTTGCCTTTTGATAATCTGCTATATAATATTGATAGTTGCCCATTGAGTAAAGGACATCTTCAACATGTTTACTCTCAGGGAAGAGCGATAGAAAATCTTCGCAACCTTTGTTTTTAAGTTCAGGATCCTCCACATCTTCTATGTATAGAGCATAATAAAAATCGTTGTCTCGTTTTAGATTCGGATCCAATTCAAGGGCTCTGACCAATAATGTATAACTAAGCGATTTGTCGTTTTTTGCAAGCGCAATCCCTCTATCTCGATAAGCTTTTGAGATTTCTGATTTGAGTGATGCATCTGTATCCAGTGCCTGGTCAAGATACCTCAATCCTCTTCTGACCCCAGCAGGCGTGTCCTGACCTAAGAAATTGAGACCAGTCTTGTTATAGGCTTCGGTTGTTTTTTTGGTATACTTCTTCTGGTCTAACTTAATAGCCCTGTCAAAGGACTGACTAGCTCCGTCTTCTTCTCCTAAATTTAGAAAAGCCATTCCCAGTAAGTAATGAGCTTCTGTGTTCTTTGGGTTTTTCTGTATTTCCTCTTCCAGAAGAGGAATAGCGTCTCCGTACATTCCTGCCTCTATAAACTGCTTTGCTTTATCTACTGGTTTCTTGCTACACCCAGCTATAACGCTAATGATCAACAAAAAGATAAATATGTGTCTCATGCATTCCTCCTTTATGAATTAGAATTTACATTTCAGATCAAGGTAACAGGTAATAAATAGTTAGGTCAGCTCTAAATAGTCAAGAGAAATTTGACGGTTTTTTCACCTTCTGCTAAGCTGGTGGATTAAACAGGAGGTGAAAAGTGAACCTTAGAAAAGCCCAAAGGCTCGCGTAGCAGAGGTTTCAGACCTCTGCCGAGCCCTGATCCGCCTTTGGCGGACGGCCACGCGTGTATTTTTACCCTCTCCCCCACTCACAGAAAACACATCTCCCTAATTCCGGGGCATATTTATAGCATTTTTCATAACTGCCAAAAGGAACTCTCCCGTCAAAGGCAAAACAATCCACGTCCATATCCTTGCAGGGAATTTCCTTGTAGTCTTTAATCACTCTTTCTTCAACCGAGACGATACCTAAGAACTTATTTAAACTCTGTTCTCTCATGGTCTGATTTATTCTAACTGACTTTAGTCAGGTTATCTACGCCACTAAAGTGGCTGCGAACACTTATTTAGACTTTGTTCTCTCATTTCGGTTACACTTTGTAGCGTCCTCACTCCTGTGAGGACGTTTATGCTATGAAATCAATTCGTTGCCACAGGAGTGGCAACGCTACGATTTCTCTGGAAGGCTGAAGCCTTCCGCTACATTTTCGTAGTGCGACCTTTTTAGGGTCGCATTGCGAGGCTAAAAGCCTCGCACTACATTCTGTTGGGATTGCTTCGTCGGTCAAATGACCTCCTCGCAATGACACGATTAGCCCACCTTGGAGGCAAGGTGGGGCTACTGGCTTCGCTACGATCTGTATGACATTTGTATGAGTGTCATTCTGAGCCCGCAGGGCGAAGAATCTATTCCAGCTCACGTTCGATTAGATTCTTCGGTCGTCCCCGTAGGGGACTCCCTCAGAATGACATGGGGCTACAGGCTACGTGCTACTTGCTCCCTGCTCTTTTTCTTCTTTCATCCCGTATTCCTGCAATTTATTCCTTAGAGTGCGGGAGGAAACCCCTAAAACCTCTGCCGCTTTGGTCTTGTTCCCGCCATAAACTTCGAGGGTTTTGAGGATCAGGGCTTTCTCCATATCCGCAATTGTGCAGCCTACTTTTAAACCTGAATCATCATATTCTGCTTTCTTGAAGAACAGCTCCGGGGGAAAATCCACAGGTGTCAGAATTTTATTTCTTGTGGTTACCACAGCCCTTTCGATATAGTTTTCCAACTCCCTGACATTCCCGGGCCAGTGATATTCCATCAAAAGCTGGTAGACCTTTTCCGAAATGCCCTGAACCTTCTTATTATTTTCTTGATTATATTTTTGTAGAAAATGCTCTGCTAAAAGAGGCACGTCTTCTTTCTTTTCCCTTAGAGCAGGAAGAGGAATGGGTATGACATTTAAGCGGAAGAAAAGGTCCTCCCTGAACTTTCCTTTCTTTATCTCCTCCTCTAAGTTTTTATTGGAGGTAGAGATAACCCGCACGTCTACCTGAATAGATTGTCCTGAGCCGACCCTTTCAAATTCCCTTTCCTGCAATACTCTTAAGAGTTTTGCCTGTAAGCCGGGAGTGATTTCGCTAATCTCGTCTAAGAGCAGACTACCACCATGCGCCATCTCAAACCTTCCTCTGGTCTGGCGGATTGCTCCGGTAAAAGCCCCTTTCTCATGCCCGAAAAGCTCGGATTCCACCAATCCTTCAGGCAAGGCGGCACAGTTTATCTTGATAAAGGGTCCATCTTTCCGAGGGCTGTTATAATGGATTGCCTTGGCGATTAGCTCCTTACCTGTTCCGGACTCCCCTGTAAGCAAAACGGATGAGCGGCTGTCTGCAATCATATCCACCATCTCAAAAATTTTCTGCATCTGGGGAGCTTTCCCGATTATGTTCTGAAACCGGTATTTGCCAGCCACCTCGGTTTTCAGCATCCGGTTTTCAATCAAAAGCTTTTTAAATTCAAAGGCATTGGCAACCACCAGCTCGATCTCATCGGCTTTGAAAGGCTTCATAATATAATCGTAAGCACCTAATTTCATTGCCTCGACTGCATTCTCTATTGTGCCAAATGCGGTCATCATGATAATTTTCGTATCCGGACAGTTCCCCTTGACAGCTTTCAAAAGCTCCATACCATCCAGCTTGGGCATTCTTATATCCGAGATGATGACATCGTATTCCCTCATTTTTAATTTGCTCAGCGCTTCTTCTCCGCTGGAAGCTAAGTCAACTTGGTAATTTGAGCGGGTGAGAATCTCGCTCAGGGAATCTTTCATCAAATTGTCATCATCCACCACCAAAACCCTTTTCTCTAACAATTTTCTATTCGCCTCCTTTTTTCCGTAGGGCGACCCGTTCTTGGCGTGCTGAAAAAACGCTCCCTGTCATTCTGAGGGAGTCTCCGCCGAAGGCGGAACGACCGAAGAATCTCATTGATTTTTGTGGAGATTCTTCCCCCGCCACAGGCGGGGTCAGAATGACACTCCATCTGTTCTAATTTTTCAATAGACCCTTTTTTAGGGTCGCTCTTGTTACTTTTCACCCGCTTTTGGGAATAAATATCGTTACCGTAGTTCCCTTTCCCAACTTGCTGTCTACCTCTATCTCACCCTTATGCGCCTGCACGATTTTTTTGACGGTGGAAAGTCCCAGACCAGTTCCTTTCTCCTTGGTCGTGAAAAAGGGAGTGAAGAGCTTATCTTTTACCTCCTCACTCATACCGATACCATTATCTTTAATCTTTAAGGAAATTATTTGCTCAGCAGTCGAATTTGGTATTTTATTTTCAAGACTCCTCGTTTCCTGACCTGCAGAAAGCTGAATAAGACCACCATCGGGCAGAGCCTGGGAAGCATTATACAGGAGATTTAAAACCACCTGCTTGAACTTTTCTGCATCCAGAAAACAGCCGCACTTCTCGCTTGGATAGAAGCGCTCAATTTTTATGTTCTTTTTCTCCCTTAGAATGTCCATTTCAAAAAAACCAACCACTTCATCCAGGAACTTCACAAAATCTATGGGTCTTACATCTAATTTTATACTGCGGGTATAATCTAAGAGATTCATCACGATCCGGTTTAAAATGTCCACTCCCTCGATTACTTTCTTGACGTATTTTTTTCTGGGGTCCCCTTCTTCAATATCCCGGTTCAGTAGGTCAGCAAAACCGGAGATCCCGCCTAATGGGTTTTTGACCTCGTGGGCAACAGTTGCCGCCATCTCGCCTAAGGCGGCTAAAGTCCTTACCCTGGCAATCTCCTCTTCCAGCTTCTTGATCTTGGAAAGGTCAAAAAATACTTCCACGGCACCTAAGATATTCCCTTCACTATCTCTTAAGAGAGAAGTCGCATATCCTAAAGGTATTTTAGTCTGTGATTTAGTCAAAATTTCTTTCTCTTCATTTAAATGGGAAACCCCGGCCCGCAAAGTATGAACTGGAGTGGATTGAATATCTACCCCCCCACCCATGATCTTTAAATAGGGACTATTTAAGACTTCATCAGTTTTATAGCCGGTGATTTCTTCTGCGGCCCGGTTAAAAAGGGTAATCTTTTCTTCTAAGCTTACGACCAGGACTCCGGAGGTCAGGCTTTCAAGAATATTGTTGAGATAGTTGGTGACCTTTTCCTTCTCGGCTAAGCTCTCCCTGAGCTTGAGGTTGGTATGTTCTAATTCGAGGTTTAGATTTTCAAACTTTTGTTCTAAATCCTTATAGGCTTGATGGAGTTTCTCGATGGTCTTATTGAAGGAGGCATAAGAATCAGCAAAGGCTTCCAACTGTTCCTGGGTGATTTCTCCTTTTCCCTCTTCTGCCATTTAACATCTCCAGTTTTTTTGAAATATAAGTAAATTAAAGGGGATTGCAACAGAAATTTTATCGCCTCTCGGTGAAATAGAAAATTTTACTAACTCTATAGCCAGCGAAAACTACAGTTTATTCGTTTTTCTCCACTCCCTCTCCTTCATCCACTCATAGATTACTGGAATTACAATCAAGACCAGAAGAGTGGAGGTGATCATTCCTCCGATCACCGGGGTGGCTATAGGTTTCATTACCTCGGAGCCTGCCTCTTTGGCCCACATCACCGGGAGCAGACCAAGGATTATGGCTCCTACGGTCATGAGCTTGGGTCTCAACCTCAGCAAGGCTCCCTCTATGACTGCTTCTCTTATCTCGGACTTATCTTTGATATTTGAGAGTCCTCTTCTTTTTATAGCCTCATCTAAATATACTACCATAACCACGCCGGTCTCAACTGCAGTTCCGAAAAGGGCGATGAACCCCACCCAGACAGCCACGCTGAAGTTATAACCTAAGATAAACAAAAGTAAAATCCCGCCAACCATAGCGAAGGGAATAGAGGCAATAATCAACAAAGCCTCTTTGAACGATCTGTAAATGATATATAAAAGCATAAGTATAATAAACAAAACCAGAGGAACCACAATCTTCAACCTCTCTTTTGCCCTTACCTGATTTTCATACTGCCCGCTCCAGCTGACAAAATAGCCAGCAGGAAGTTTCACTTCTTTTTGAACTAATCTCTTTGCTTCTTCCACAAACCCCACTAAATCTCTTCCCCGGACATTTAGCTGAACAATATTCCTCAAAAGACCGTTTTCGCTGGAGATCATATATGGTCCCATATTTATACTTATTTCAGACAACTGGCTTAGAGGAATCTGTGCGCCATTAGGGGCTGAGACCAGGATATTTTTTAAAGCATTTATATTGTCCCTCAGCTCCCGGGCATACCTGACCCTGACTGGAAAACGAGCCCTTCCTTCAATCGTAGTTGTCAGATTTTTCCCTCCGATAGCAGTTTCCACTACGTCCATAACGTCACCCAATTTTATACCGTACCTTGCCACCTCATTCCGGTCTATTTTTATTTCCAGGTAAGGAGAAGCGATAACCCTTTCTGCATAAATATCCGTGGCTCCGGGAACCATTCGCACTACTCTTTCAATCTCTTGAGACTTTTCCTCTAACACCTTCAAATCCGAACCGAAGATTTTAATTCCCACCTGAGTCCGCACGCCGGTAGTAAGCATATCGATTCTATTCCTGATCGGTTGAGTGAAAGCACCCGCTACTCCCGGTATGACAGATAATTTTTCATCCATCTCTTTTATCAATTTATCCTTAGTCATCCCTTTACGCCATTTTTCCTTCGGTTTTAAGTTGACGACCGTCTCTATCATACTTATAGGAGCAGGGTCTGTGGCAGTTTCTGCTCTGCCGACTTTCCCTACAACAGATTCAACTTCTGGAAAGCCTTCTAAAATCATATCCTGCTTTTTTACGATTTCCATAGCCTGGGTTAAAGAGACCGCAGGGAGAAGAGTAGGCATATAAAGTATTTTCCCCTCTTCAAGCGGAGGCATAAACTCGCTACCGATAAGAGGGATTAAAAGGAAAGCACCTACTAAGATAATTAAAGCACTCCCTATAACGATCTTTTTATGTTTTAAGGCAAATAAAAGTACGGGCTCGTACAGTTTCATCAGAAATCTATTCAGGGGATGCTTTTCTTCTGATCTTAATTTGCCTCTGAGCAAATAGGTGGACAGGACCGGCACCCAGGTTATAGCTAAAATCGATGCACCGATCATAGCTAAAGTCTTTGTAAATGCCAGAGGATGAAATAATTTACCTTCCTGACCTTGAAGGCTGAAAACCGGCACAAAAGCCAGGATGATTATGACCATCGAGAAAAAAATAGGCCTGCCAACCTCTTTGGCGGCGAGTGCCACAGTCTCCAGCTTTTTAGTCTTATCATCAAGCTTCTCCAAATGCCTGAATGAGTTCTCAACGATCACAATCCCGGCATCCACCATCACGCCTATGGCTATGGCGATACCTCCTAAGGACATGATGTTGGAAGTGATTCCCAAATAGCGCATAAAGATGAAAGCGATCAGCACCCCGATGGGAAGGCTGGTGATGACTATAAATGTGCTTAAGAAATGTCCTAGAAAGATAAGAATGACCAAAAAGACCAGGATGCTTTCTTCTATCAAGGCTCTCTTTAAAGTATGCTCTGTAGCTTTGATTAAATCGGTCCGGTCATAAAAGGGGATAACCTTTACACCTTGAGGCAAAGCGGGCTTGATTTCTTCTATCTTCTGTTTTACCCGGTTGATGACATCCATGGTGTTCTCTCCATACCTCATCACCACTACTCCGCCCACCACCTCTTTTCCATCTTTATCTAAAGCTCCCCTCCTGAACTCAGGACCTAACTGCACAATTGCAACGTTCTTTACATAAACTGGCACACCATTTCGGGAGTCGACGACTATGTTTTTTACATCTTCCACTGATTGAATTAAGCCTATACCCCTCAGGATAAACTCCATACCGTTTTTCTCGATGACCTTCCCGCCCACATTGGAGTTACTCATCATCACCGCTTCAAAGACCATCTTCAGATCGACATTGTAAGCCCTGAGCTTATTCGGATCCACGTCTATCTGGTACTGCTTGACAAATCCGCCAATGGAGCCTATTTCAGCCACACCTGGAACAGAGTTCAATTGATAGCGCACAAACCAGTCCTGCAGGGTGCGCAGTTCTTCTAGGGAATGATTCTTACTTTCCAGAGTGTACCAGAATATTTGTCCTAAGCCAGTAGCATCTGGGCCTAAGGTAGGAACAACCCCCTCTGGTAAAAAACTTGAAGCCAGACTCAGTCTTTCCGCCACCCGGGTGCGGGCAAAATAGAGATCAATCCTATCCTCGAAAATCACGGTTATCATTGAGAATCCGAAGGCTGAGGCAGATCTGACCGCTTTGACTCCGGCTAACCCCTGTAAATTGACAGTCAAAGGATAGGTTATCTGATCCTCTACCTCCTGAGGTGAGCGGCCAGACCAGTCGGTGAAAACTATGACCTGATTTTCTGAAAGGTCAGGGATAGCATCAATCGGGGTATTTTTAACTGACCAGATCCCCCAGAGAATTACCAGGATATAAAATGCTATCAAGAGGAATCTATTTCTTAAGGAGACATCAATTAATTTATCAATCACAAGTGCTCCAATTTATAACAGTAACTATTGGCATATGTTCAAGTGCTTGACATCCCGCCCTTGGCGGGACTGACCAGGCAAGCAAACATTTTCCGTCAGGTCAGGGGACCCGACAGCCACATTTGAGTCTTCACATCCCTTCCATCTTCTCCATCTTCTTTTCCTCAGCCTTCTTCTCTTTCTGAGGAGTTTTCTTTTCCTTCGGCTCCATTCCGGGCATACCCGGCATTGCACCCATTCCTTTTTCAAGCTGGCTCTGGGAATCGATTAAAAAGTTACCCTGGGTTACGACCATCTCCCCCTGGTTCAATCCAGAATAAACCCGAAAATATCCATCCTCCTCTTCTCCGATTTTGACCTCTCTTCTATTGTAGACTCCATTACCTTCTGAGACGAAGACTATGTTTCTTACTCCGGTCATAAGAACCGCTGAGCCGGGAATGGCTAATTGGGATTTTGGAGATTTTATCTGTAAATAGACATCCACGTACATTCCGGGCTTCAGTTTTAAGCCCTTATTGGCTAACGTGCACCTAATCTGAACGGTCCTGGTTTCACCTGAGACCACAGAGCCGACATAAGTTATCTTCCCTTCAAAGGTCTCCTCTGGATAAGCCGGTGAAATTATCTTAACCGATTCTCCTGTCTTTATCCCGGCTAAATCCTGTTCATAAACTTCCGCATACATCCAGACCTCAGATAAATCTGCTATGGTATAGAGATTATCACTCTCGCTCACATATTTTCCAAGGATTATATTCTTCTCGGTAACTGTTCCAGATATCGGGCTATGAATCATCAGTAATGGCTGAGGTTGGCGGCTTTTTTCTAAGTCTTCTATGTGGTATTCCTTGACACCTAAAAGCAGGAGTTTTGTTTTTGAAGATTCTACCAGATCTTTGGCAGACTCTATGGCTCCAGAAGACTGGCTGGCTTGAGCTTTTTCTAAGTTGTTTATGCCTTCAATATATTCCTGTTCAGCCGAAAGATAATTAGGACTGTATATATAAACCAAAGGCTCATCTTTTTGCAACTGATAACCCACATAGTTGACCAGAATCTTATCCACCCTTCCACCCAAGCGCGGCGTAACATAAACCAACTTTTCCTCATTGAAATCGATTTTCCCCACGGTTCTTATGGTCTTGGTCAGGATACGATAATCCACTTTCTCCAATTTCACCCCGATTTCTTGCTCAGACTCCGGGGTTAACATCACCTTTTCTTCCGTTTCAGTCCCGGATTGAGAAGAAGGAGCACCATGTTCCATCGCTTTGTGGTCTTCCGTTTTTCTCTTAGAACAGATGGTAAAAAGCAAAATACCGGAAAAGCATAAACATAAGATGAGAAATTTTCTAAACATATCTTATCCTCCCCAACCATATAGATTAGCTCCGACAGCTCTTTCTAAAGAAGCTAAATTTTGTAGATAATCAACTATGGCTTTATAATAATCTAATCTTGTTTCTCTTAAAGTTCTCTGAGCATCCAGAAGAGTCAAAAAATCGGTCAAATTAGCCGTGTAGTTTGCTTCAGCCACTCTTAAGGCTTCTTCTGCCTGAGCTAAGAAGCTTTCCTGATACAGTTTCATCAGTCGATAACTTGCCTGGGTGTTAACATAAGCCATCTGCACCTCAAAGGAGACCTCGTTTTTCATATTTTGATAACCAGATTCGGCTGAGAGAAGATTCGCCTTTTTCTCACTCACTTCGTTTTTCTCTTTCAAAAAAAACCAGAATGGTATGCTGGTCCTGAACTCTAAGCCCCAGTCTCTCATCCCCTGATTTGTTTTCATTCGCATATATTCAAACATAAAATCTGGAAGATAACCCTGTTTAGCCAGAGAAAAAGAGCTTTTCTGTGCATCAACCATCGATTTTGAGGCGGATAACATAGGATTTGAATATGAGGCTTTATCCTGCAGATCAAAAAGAACCCAGGTAAAATCTGGTATTGCGATATCGGTTTGAATGGAAAGAGGGGTGGAAGGCAGACGGTTCATCAGGATATTTAACCTTCCCTTAGATACCTCCAGCATAGCTTTCATAGTCACCAGCTCGTTGTTCATCCTGGCCAATTCCACCTGGGCTTTGAGTATGTCGCTCTGAGGGGCTTCGCCGGTGGAATATTTGATCTGAGCAACTTTCAAGAAATGCTCTAACAGGTTCAGGTTTTCCTGAATGATCTCAATGCTTTTTAAATTTAGAAAAAGGTCCAGATACGCAGATTTCGACTTCTGGGTTATTTCAAATTTTTTGTCCTGATAAAAAGAGGAAGCCATGTCCGACTCAGATACTGACATTTTACTCATAGAAAAATACTTTGAAGGAAACATCAGCTCCTGGCTAAAAAGAAAAGTCCTTAACTCATATTTGCTGAGGTTAAAGCTACCGAGAGGCAGTCCCTCATACCTCACCCCCAATTGAGGTTTGGATGGAGCAAGAGCCTGAGAAATTCGGTTTCTCGATGCCTGCCAGAGCTGGTAACTCGCTTTTAGATCAGGGTTATCCTTCAGAGCTGAAGAAACAACTTTTTCCAGTGTGAAAAGAGTGTCCAAGTCAGTCTGGCAAAAAGCTTGGTTTAAAGGAAAAAATAAGATCAAAATAAAAGCAAGAAATCCAATAGATCTGTTCATCCACCCTCCTTCCCTGTATTCGTGATATGTATATAAACAATAAACCAAAACCATGTCAATAGATTTTAGGTAAATTGGTGAGAAATTATGTAGATAACAAAGCGCCCCCCCTTTCGAAGAAACATCTATAAGTTGATGTGACGGAATAAAATTTAACTCAAATCCCCTGCCAGCTTTTCCAGCTCTTTTTCTTTCTTCTCCAAAAGACTGGTTTTTTCTTCTAATTTTTTATGGATAGATTTGAGTTGTTCTACTGTCTGCAGGTCAGCTTTTTGAGAATTTGGAGGATTGAATTCAGAAAGGCTCCGGGTCATTTCTTGAATCGTCTGAGTGATCCGGAGCCTTTGATCTAAAAGCGAATTTATGTTTTCTTCCGTTTCTTTTGTCTGTAATACGTAAATTAGTTTATCAGTCAGATTCAGGACTTTATCGTAATCCCTGAGTAGTTTATGGTAAAGAGGCAGGAGATTAGAACTCATGGCAGAAGGACTTGACCATCTTCAAAAAAACGTTTTAACGGTAGTTTATAGCCTGTCTAAAAGCTCCCCTTTTTTAAGCTCGAACTCCTGGTCGGTGATTAATCCTTTATCTTTCAGCTCTCCTAATTTTTTAATCTGCTCTAAGACTACTGAATCAGCCGGCTTCTGTTCCCTGGCATATAGGGCTCCCCCGGCAATCGGAGTGACACCGGAGCCAGGGTTAAACTTCAAGTGATCAGGATTCTTGGTCCCCTTTTGGTAGTTCTTAAGCTCCTCCTCCAGATTCCTGATTTTTCCTTTCAACTCGTCGATCTCATATTTCAGTTGATGTTCTTTCAAGGCTTTGTCTATAGAGGCTCTTAGCTCATTTAACTTAAAGGGTTTAATCACGTAATCGCAGGCGCCGCTTCTTAAAGCTTCTACTGCGCTTTCTATGGTCGGATACCCGGTCATGATAATCGCTAAAATCTCGGGCGAGATCTTCTTCAGCTCCTTTAGGGTCTGGATCCCATCCATTCCCGGCATTTTGAGGTCTATCAACGCAATCTGCACAGGAACCGATTTTGCCACCTCCAGAGCTTTTTCTCCGCATTCGGCCAGGTGCACTTCAAAACCCTGTTTACCCAAAAATTCAAGGAGCAATTCTCTGACAAAAAGCTCGTCATCCACTACTAAGATTTTCTCTTGTGGCATCTATTCTCCGATTTTCTTCTGGTTCATATTATAAAGCCGATTCAAAAAAATGCAAGTTTTTTCTCTCTAAAAGAAAATAAATCTCAATCTTTTTATCGGCAAAAAAAGTATGGCAATAAGCCTCTTGAAATTAATAAAAAGCGGACAAAATAAGTCTTTTAAGTATCCTCTGGTCTTATTGTTAGCTCCATTCTACTCTTAGACTTTCAAAATATTTCTTTGTGATTTTAAAAAAAGTCAAATTTGGAGAAGAAATAGTGGAGTGTAAAGCCATCAAGGTCTTGTCCACAGGATCCTGGCGAAGACTTTAGCTTTACCTTAACCTCTTGATAAACAAGAGAATTTATTCTGGCAAACCTAAAGGTTCGCACTCCAAAGTCTTCCCAAATTCAACTATTTCGGAACTCTTTCTTTACGTAATTGACTTAATGTAATACTTTTAACTATTGAGATAACATCAATAATCACACCATATTGTTAATAGATGACTAATCCTAACTCAGCAATGCTTCTTTGTGCTTTAGGGAACCGGAGCACCTTCAAAAAAAAGACCCCCTATGGAACTTCAAGGGGGTCTTTTTATGTTACACCTTTTATGGAGATATTCTTATCCCTTAAGAAACTTTTTGTACTCAGATTTGTTCGACAATATATCTATAGCCTTCTTCACGACAGGATCAGTTTTCAGAAGAATTCCTTCATAATAGGCTTTTTCTCCATACAGACTATAAAGGAGATCTCTTTTAATTGCCTTTTTTATATAATCCAGACTGTTATCAAAATCGTTTTCCTTTGACTTCAGAATTACCTTTTTCAATTCCGCAAGAGCTGGAGCAAAAGAATCCTTGTCCTTCTCTAAATTGATATTCTTTTCCATGTCCTGAAGGGAAACTTCAACCTGGTTGAGATAAGTGAAGTTCTTCTCTTTAAGAAAACCCCTGAAATCAGAGATCATCTTATCGTCTACCTCAAAATCCCTGGGTAGGTCTTTATGCTGGGAAATGTACCTAACCGCAAAATCGAAGAAAAGCTGCTGTCTTTCCATATCCATCTCTATCGGTTTGAATTTCTCTGCTGGTATGACAATATCCGGCACAATCCCACCACCTCCATACACCACCCTGCCTCCGTTCGTGTGGAAGATTTCATTTTGTGTACTATCTGCCTTGGTACTATCAGCCCCTTCGTCTGAGAAAGCTAAGGCTAAATTTTTCTTGGACTTTTCCGGCTTTTGTATGCATCTTCCGCTGGGAATGTAGTATTTGGCAATGGTCAATTTCAGGTAGACATCATCCGGCATGTTCAGGACGGTCTGCACCAGGCCCTTCCCGTAAGTGGTATCACCGATTATCACACCCCGGTCCCAGTCCTGAATGGCTCCAGCCACGATCTCTGAGGCAGAGGCGGTCTGCTCATCCACCAGGACCACTAATGGTTTGTCAGGATAAAGAGCGTCCTCTTTGGCGAAATATTTGATCAGATCTTCTGGTTTTTTTCCTTGGGTATAGACTACTAACTTATCCTTATCTAAGAACTGATTGGAGGTCTCGACCCCTTCATTCAGAAGTCCTCCGCCATTAAAACGAAGATCGAAAATCAGTCCCTTGATATTCTTGGTTTTGAGGTCACGGATAGCTTCTTTGAGTTCTTTTCCGGTATCTTCAGAGAATCTGGAAAGCCTGATATATCCGATCCCGTCTCCAACTACTCCGTAATAGGGAACATTCTTTATCGCGATGACCGCTCTTTCAATCTCGTAATCTAAAGGTTCTTCGATGCCCTCTCTTTTTATTTTCAGCGTAACCTTAGTGCCAGCAGGTCCTCTCATCAGATTTGAAGCCTCCTCAGAGCTCATCCCGTAGGCCGATTTGCCGTCGATCTCGATTATTTTGTCTCCGGCTCTTAACCCCATCCTGAAAGCTGGTGTCCCTTCCATCGGAGAAACGACGATTATATATTTATCTTTCTTCTCGATAGTCATTCCCAGACCTTCATACTTCCCATGGGTAAACTCCATCAGCCGGTTAAAGGTCTTTTTCTCCAGCATATCTGAAAAAGGGTCTAAAATATCTAACATCCCTTTTATTCCGGCATACCCTAAATCTTTTGGATTTAAGTTTTCGACGTACCGGTCATTGATGCTGTAAGCTACCTGTGCCAGGAGCTTACTATACTCCATTATGGTATCTTTGTTTTGCGGCTGGGCTTGAGCCTGAAGAGTCTGCTCTCCAGTCTGGCCTAAGCCCACTATCCAGATTATTCCGACCGCGGCTAAAGCTAATACCAGAGCGATAATTCCATATTTTTTTTCACCTAACATAAAGCCTCCACCAAAAATAGTTTATGACAAGAATAGACATCCTATCTCTGCTCGAAATCTAACAAATTATACTCTTTTGTCAATATCAATATTTGAACAGTGAAGCCTTTAAAACGGTTAATCTTCAGCCTGTCTGAGACTTAACTCTGTGCAAAAATACTACAGTTGTGCAGTTTTCGTTCTGAAGGAAGAGAGGTAAAGAAAGCCCCAGAGGATAAAATTCAAAAGGAATATCAGCCAGAGGGTCGAGGATATGCCTAAAAGAGGGATAAAGATAGCTGAGATTAAGATAGCGCTAAAGGCTGACCCAAAAAGGTCAACCGCATAGCCGGTGCCTGCTTTTTTCTCCTGTCTTATTTGCAGGTAGAGTTGATTGGCGCAGGTAAAGATTGCCCCTCCGATAAAACCTGAGAAGACAATCATCCCGCCAAGAATTAATTCAAGGAAGTGAGGATTTAACCTGAATCTAAAGAAACTTGATATTAACAGGAGAAAGAATGCGATTAAGACGAGTTGAAGCACCTGCAACCAGCTTAAATTCTTCATACCTGTCTCCCCTTTTCTTTTATCAATGTATAAAGCTCCGGCAAAAAGCCCTAACATAAACAGGGTCAGAAATATGCCTATCTTGGAATAAACATATCCATAGAATACCTGGTAAATCAAGATGATAGAAATCTCTAAAATAATCGAGGAAAACCCTGCAATAAATATGGCATATAACGAAAGACCCGTAACGAACTTCTCTCGTCTGAAGATCAAGAACAAAAAAGAAAAAGAGAGTGCTGACCCAACCAGGAAATACCATAACGGGTCGAGTTTAGTCAGAAAACTGAAAGCCGGTTTTTCAAAAGATTTGAGCTGTGTGCTCCACAAAACAGTGTTGTAGAAATAAGATATGGGCTTGAGGTCGTAATTTATCTTTCCTTTAGTAGATTTGATGATGCCCAGAAGATATTCTATCCTTTCAGGAGAAAGACGATTGCTCAAAAAATGCTCGTTTATGTAAGTGGCCTGGATATTTTTCTTTTTCAGGCTCTTAGTAATTTTCATCCAGTCGTAAGTCAGATTTTCTCCCTGACTGGCTAAAAAAACGTTATTTGAGCCGGGAAGCACAATTACTGACTTGAACTCTGAGGATAACGTGCGGTAGAGGCTGGAAATATATGAAACTTGTTCCTGATTTAGATAATTTTCAGAGGAGGTAGCCCGGAAGGAAAAAATGCCATCCTGGGACAAGAGCTTTTTGACCAAACCAAAAAATTCCTTTGTATAGAATCGATTAAGCTGTGCGTTATACGGATCAGGAAGATTCAGGACTATTAAATCGTATCCCCCTTTTCCCTCCTCAGCCTTTTGTCTGACAAAAAGCCTTCCGTCTTTATGAATAATAGTTACCCGATCATTCTCTAAGGCTCTGACCTCTGCTTCTGGCAGAAAACTTTCCCCCAGCTCGATAATCTTTGGATCTAACTCCACATAATCAATTCTCAGGTCTTTATATTTCAGAGCTTGAGTGAGCGCTCCACCCGCTCCTCCACCGATCAGCAGTAATCTTTTAGGCTCAGGATGTTCCGCTAAGGCATAAAGAACGGCTTCTTCAGATGAAAACTCGTCTGGATACGAAAATAAGAGCAACCCATTTTCATAAAGGGAAATCTGCTCCTTATTTTTCAGGACGACTAAATTTCCGTAAATTGAATCTACCGATTTTACGACCGGCTGACCCCTCCATAGCTTGTTCAGGGATTTACCTTCAAGGTAGGTATCCAGTTTTCCCATCTTAAAAGCCAGAATTACTAGAATAGCGACAAGCCAAAAAAAGATTTTTTTTCTTTTGGAAAAACTTACCATAAGTGAAACGGAGAATAACAAAAGAACCATTAAAAGCCAGCCCTGAATAGAGAAGTTAGACAGATGTGGAATTAAAACTAAGCTTCCAAGAAATCCACCCAGGCCAGCTCCTAGTGATTCCCAGAGATAGACTTTAGTCACCATCTTTCCCAACTTGGGGTCAAGGTGCCATACAGTGGAGTTCAGAACAAAGAGTATTCCCAAAATCAGACACAGTGGACCAAGAATAAGAAAAGTGAAGATCAGCATCGGCACAAATCCGATTATCTCACCCGGAAGAACATTCAGTAGTATTCTGGAGTATCTTATTCCTATAATTGTTAAGATTGAAAAAATGGCTAAGAGAAAATACCAGAAAGAAAGATTCTTCAGAAGAAAGTTTTTGGAGACAAAGATGACATTTCCCAGTTTACTTCCTAACCCTACCCACAAAAGCCAGACAAAGAGCAGAATCCCCAGGCATAGCTCATTGCCGTAAAAGACAGAAAGCAGCTCCCGAAAAAGGATTATCTGAGAAAGGATTGAGGCAAAGCCTAAAAGTAAGCATGATAAGATGAAAAGGAACTTGTTTTGATTCATCAATTAAAAAATCTAACCCTTTTCAGAGAGAAGTCAAGGAAAAGGTGTAGGGGGTGTTATAGCAAGATTAAAATGTCCTAATTTCTGCAAAGTTAAAATGTCCTGTCCTACAGATCCGTTTCTCGGATTTTCATGTTTTAGTTAGTAGTAGCTTTCCTTCTTTTTGGCTACTTTTTTCTTTTTGTTCATAAGGT
>JALHSU010000140.1 GCA_022865345.1 Candidatus Zixiibacteriota bacterium | reverse complement strand
CTAATGGTTTAGCATTTGATCTTGGGCTCCAGTATGAAACTGGTTTTAGAAGTCTGAAACTGGGAATGAGCATGTCTAATTTTGGGACGGATATGAGATATAGCGGTCAACAGTTAAAACATGAAGTCCAGATTTTCCCGGGTGCTCCTCCGACCTATCAGGATGTTCCGGTAGATGTGGAGAGCCAGTCCTATCCTTTGCCTTTGCTTTTCCGTATTGGGTTAGCTTATAATTTCCTGGAGAATGGGAATAACCTTCTGACTGCAAACTTAGATGGCATTCAGCCAAATGATGGAAGGGAATTAGGAGCATTTGGATTGGAGTATTCTTATAAGAAGACCTTTTTCACGCGATTAGGATATGAGTATTGTAGCGAGACTGGTTATGAGAGGGGTTTCACCGCGGGAGCAGGCTTAATCTACAAGCTTAGCTCGAATTTTAATGTCAAGTTCGACTACGCCTTCGCAGATTTTGGCAGACTGGAACAGGTTCATCGTTTCACCTTCGGGATAGGCTTCTAAGAGATATTGTTCTAGGTTAAAACGCTGGCTTTGATCAAAGGCCAGCGTTTTTTTTACTTCATAAATCGAGCTTGAAATCTGTCTGGTAAAAATGACTATTCTCTCTCGTTTAATTTTCTTGACAAGGTCTCGATAATTAAATATATAGACTTCAAAATATAACTTTAGATTTCGATATGATAAAAGAAAATAAGAATCGATATCTTCGTCCGGCTTATTTAGAGATAGACCTGAAGGCGTTAGCTGCTAACGTCAGAAATATCAAAAGAAGATCAGGCAAAAAAGTTGAGCTTCTGGCCGTAGTTAAGGCAGACGGATACGGGCACGGGTCGTATGAGGTCTCCAAAGTAGCCTTGAAAAATGGTGCAGGCTCTTTAGGAGTGGCTTTCTTAGAAGAGGGGATAGAATTAAGGGAGAATGGGATTAAAGCGTCGATTTTAATTTTATCTCCTGAATGTTATGATAGAGAAAGAAAGATAATAGAATATGGCCTCCAGGCCGTGGTTACTGATTTAGGTTTCGTCAATCATCTTGATAAGGAAGCAAGAAGACAAAATAAAGTTGCTGAGGTCTACCTCAAAATAGACACGGGGATGCGGAGGTACGGAATAGAACCTTCTTCTTCCCTGGATTTTGTCAGGGGGCTTCAACAGCTTAAAAACATCAGACTTAAAGGAGTTCTATCTCAATTTTCCACTACCGAGGATACGGATAAAGATTTTGCAGAAGAACAACTTTACCTCTTCAAAAAAACAGTTAAACAGTTAGAAGAACTAAATGGCTATCGTCTGGTTAGATCGATTGCCAATTCTGGTGCTTTTTTAAAATTGCCCCAGAGTTATTTTGACCAGGTTAGAGTAGGTATATTGATGTACGGTATTTACCCCTCACCAAAGCTGGCTAAAAGAGTGGAAGTCAATCCGGTGATGAGTTTAAAGAGCAGGATCGTTCAAATAAAAGAGGTGGAAAAGGGAGAATCAGTCGGTTATGGCAGAACCTTTATCACCAAAAGGAGGACAAGAGTTGGGACCGTCCCCTTAGGGTATGCAGATGGTTATCCCTGGCAACTTTCCAATAAGGGAGAGGTTTTGGTCAAAGGTAAAAGAGTGCCTATAATAGGCAGGGTGTGTATGGATGCTTTTATGGTCGATTTAACAGATCTGCCGGAAGTTGAAACAGGTGAAGAGGTAATTCTCCTGGGCAAACAGGGAAAAGAGAAAATCGAGGTTCACCAGATAGCCGGATGGGCAAAAAGCTTCAGTTATGAGATAGTCTCCAGGATGGGAAAAAGGTTGCCCAGGGTCTGCTTAAAATAAGGCTAAAGTCCAAAGTCTATAGTCTAAAGTCTAAAAAAAATTCACAGCTGATTAGGACAGATTAAGCGGATTATATAAGTATGGCGGATGACAAATAAAGGATGGAGCATCGGGTCTCCTGACCCGACGAGGAAAACGTAGGGAAAAAAGGAATAGAAGATGGAACTAAAATATGAGTCTTTTGAACTGAAATTAAAAGAGACTTTCTCTATCTCTCGCAGTTCTATTGATACGAAGAAAGTTGTCTATGTAAGGATAGACGAGGGGATAGGAGAAGCTTCTCCTTCAACCTACTATAGAGAGAACGAGGGAACCGTGAAAGCGGTTCTGGAGCTTTTCAGAAATGAGCTGGGGGATGATCCTCTGGAGATCGAAAGTGCCCTGGAAAAAATCAACAGCAGAATTGCTGGCAACTTTTCTGCGAAGGCAGGTATTGACCTGGCACTGCACGACCTGATAGGTAAAAGACTGAACCTGCCTGTTCATAAGCTGTTGGGAATTAGCAAGAAAGAGATAGGGACCTCATATACTATCGGGCTGGATACTATCAAGAGAATGCAGGAGAAGGTCAAGGAAGCTTCAGGATTTTTGGTCTATAAGGTGAAAGTAGGAGTTGAAAATGACCTTAAGATGGTCGAGGCAATTAGAGAGGTGACAGATGCTAAAATCAGGCTGGATGCCAATTGTGGTTGGGATTTAAAAGAAGCTTTAAAGAAGCTTAAGGTTTTAGAGAAGTTCGATATTGAATTGCTCGAACAGCCTATTCCACCGGGGAATTTAGAGGACTTGAGGATAATCCGGGAAAATACGGATATACCTATCTTCGTAGACGAATGGTTGATGACTTCAAAGGATATACCTCAGTATATGGGGAAAGCTGACGGAATAAATATCAAGCTGATGAAATGCGGAGGGATAAGAGAAGCACTTAAGATGATTCATACTGCCAGAGCCTGTAATCTGAAGGTGATGTTAGGTTGTATGATCGAAAGCTCGGTGGGGATCTCCACCGCGGCCCAGATAGCTCCTCTGGTTGACTACGTGGACTTAGACGGCAACCTTCTGATCTC
Source organism: Candidatus Zixiibacteriota bacterium (assembly GCA_022865345.1). Taxonomy (NCBI): domain Bacteria; kingdom Pseudomonadati; phylum Candidatus Zixiibacteriota; species Candidatus Zixiibacteriota bacterium. The sequence goes on along the minus strand of JALHSU010000140.1, from coordinate 6,251 downwards.
CAACGATCCTTATTCCGGACCGGAATTAAAAAATGGGAAATGGATTTTAAATGATTTGCCAGGGTTGGGGATAAAAAAGGTTCAATAGTTTAACGGTTCAAAGTGTATGAAAGCAAAAAGCATAGAGGAGCTTTTGGTCTGGCAGAGAGCCAGAGAGTTAGTCAATAATGTCTACTCTCTTACTAAGAAGCAGAACTTTCGAAGGGATTTCAGTCTTGTCGATCAAATTAGAAGGGCGACCATATCAGTGATGTCCAATATCGCTGAAGGCTATGAGCGGGGCTCGAATACTGAATTCATTCAATTCTTGTACATCGCAAAAGCATCCTGTGGAGAAGTTCGAACGCAGTTATTGATCGCTCTTGATCAGGGTTATATTAATAAAGAAGAACTAGAAAAAGCAAAGGAGCTAGCTTTGAAGGTTTCGGGTATGCTCTCAAATTTTATTGCTTATCTGAAGCGGTCCAAACTAAAAGGTGATAAATACAAGGAAGCTTAAGAATGAATCTTTAAGATTTTTTAGATTTTATCCCTTGAACTATTGAACCATTGAACTATGAAATTTAAAGTAATTTTGATAATTACCTTAATTCTCTTTATAGAAGCTTATTCTGTTGAGATAAATAGCCTTCCTAAAATTAATGTCGTTTACCCTCCAGAAGGCAAGGAAATCACTTCAACTGACTCTACTTTCATCTTCGGGTCCGTTACTCCCGGTTCGGACCTGGTAATAAATGATCAGTACATAGAAGTACATAAAAACGGTGCATTTCTGGCATATCTTCCTTTAAAGCCGGGAGATTTCGTCTTTCAGCTTGAGGCTATGAATCAGGGCGGGATTTCCAAAAAAGAGGTAAAAGTCAAGGTTCCTTTTCCACATCGCCCCACGCCAAAAGATAGTTTGCGCATAGAGACTTATGATAAAGCTCCTTCTCAGGACATGGTGCTGACTTCTGGAGATATAGTCCAGACCAGCTTCAGGGGGACTCCTGGCTGTTCTGCTTCCTTTTACATAGAAGGAATGACTTCATTTCTTCCGATGACTGAATCCGCAAAGTCTGAAAGCGTGTTCTGGGGCGAAGGCGTGTTTGGAAAAGGGGGGAAAAAAGACTCGACCGTGCCAGATGGCGTATATACTGGTCTTTACAAAATCAAGCCTGGAGATAGAATCGAAAATGGGACCATAGTTTTTGAGCTCAGTAAGAAAATTCAAAATCCAGATTTATTTTATTTTCCTGCTCAGGCCTGTTTTGACCAGGAAAAGATGCTGGTCTGTCTGGCTGATTCTGCTCCTGGTAAGGTGACTATAAAAGAGGAAACAGTGCCTCAAATCGTAGAATTAAAGGACACTTCAACTATTGTCCGCACAGGTCCCGGCAGAGGATACCTTCTCCTGTACCAACCCCAGGGAGTAAGGTTTTTGGCAAATGGAAGAAGTGGGGACTGGATCAGGCTCAGACTGGCTCAGAACATAGATGGATGGGCAAAAGCTGAGGCATTGAACTTTTTACCCTCGGGCACGCCTCTTCCGGAAAGTGAGATAAAGTTCATCAGAACCGAGACGCAAGATGATCGGACCTTGATAAGAATACCGCTTAAACAGAAATTACCTTATGAGGTAGAACAGGAATTTTCTCCACCGGTCTTGATTTTGAAACTCTACGGAGGAAATTCGGACACCGACTGGATAAGATACGATTTAAAGGATAAAGTCATCAGAGAGATCAAATGGGAGCAGCTGGAGAAAAGAGTGTTCCAGTTGAAGATTTATCTTAAGCAGAAAAGGTTCTGGGGATATGATATTTATTTTCAGGGAAACGAGCTTTATCTGGAGATTAGAAAAGAGCCAGTTGTGAAATACCGGCTCAAAGGCTTAAGAATCTGCATAGATCCCGGACATTCTCCAGAAAGCGGTGCAGTGGGCCCCACTGGATTAGAAGAGAAAGTAGTAAATTTAGAAATAGCTTTAAAACTGAGATATCTTCTGGAAAGAGCCGGAGCAGAGGTTTTTATGACTCGTTATGGTATGGAGGGTGTGAGTATCTACGAAAGACCCAAAAAGGCAATAGAAAACCGCTGCCATCTCCTGATCAGCATTCATAATAATGCCCTGCCGGATGGGGTCAACCCTTTTATGAATAACGGGGTTTCGACTTACTATTATCATCCTCAAAGCTTGGAGCTTGCCAGAGCTATTCAAAAAGAGCTTGTCTCAGACCTGCTGATCCCGGATCAGGGGCTGTATTATGCCAACTTCGCCCTGACCCGGCCCTACCAGCTCCTCTCGGTTTTGGTAGAATGTGCTTTCATTATCTACCCGGAACAGGAGATCCTTTTGAGGGATGAAAATTTTCAAAAAAAATGTGCTTTTGGAATCTATCAGGGGATATTAAATTATCTGAAAGAAAAATAATTGAAGGAGAAGAATATGATTGACTCTTACGAGTTTGGTAAGATGGTCATCAACGGGGAGAAATACACTGCTGACCTGATTCTTTATCCGGATCGGATAGATTCTACCTGGTGGAGAAAATCAGGTCACGAGCTGCGGCTGGAGGATGTCAAGAGCGTGGTCAAAGAAAAACCTGATACCGTCATCGTGGGCACGGGTTTTAATGCGGTGCTTAAGGTCCTTCCGGAGACTGAGGACTACATCCTGTTGAAAGGGATCAAGCTGATAGTAGAGGATACCAAAAAGGCTGTTAAAACCTACAATGAGCTTTCTCCCAAAGAGAAGGTGATCGCACTTTTTCATCTGACCTGCTAAAAAAAGTTTGGCGTTGAGAGTTTGAATTTTGTTATAGGGAGAGAATTTCCTCACCTAGGCATGAATGACCTGACCCTAACCCTTTCCTGAAAGGAAGAGAACGGCTTGGTAGCCGCAGACTTTTAGTCTGCGTTTCGAGGACTGTTCCATTTTTCCGCAACCTAAAGGTTGCGCCTACCAGCTTCTCCATATAAAGAAAGGGAAAATAGATTTTATTAGTGTGACCCTTTTAAGGTCGCTAAAAAAAAAACATAGAGACGCATGCGATGCGTCTCTACGAACTTGAACATGCATTTACTTTATATCTTCCATTTCCCCTTTTTTTGTTTTTTATTGCTTCAATGCCCCGGCTGTTAGTCCGGAGATTATCTGGCGCTGAAGAAATAAGAACAAGATTATCACCGGCAGTGCGCAAATGGTTGAGGCAGCCATAAGATGGGGCCAATCGATGGTCTGGTAACCCTGATACAAGGCTAAAGCTACAGGCAGGGTGCGCATCTTCTCAGATGAGGTCAAGATAAACGGGAACAGGAACGAATTCCAGTTGACCAGGAAAACCTGAATGGCTAACACTGCTAAAGCCGGTTTACAAAGAGGCATCACGATCTTAAATAATATTTTAAAATCACCTGCTCCGTCTATCCTGGCAGCATCTTCCAATTCCTTAGGAAGATTCTGGATGTACTGCCTCATCAGAAATATTCCCAGCGGATTCACCAGCCAGGGGATAATCAAGGCAAAGTAGGTATCATACCAGCCTAACTTTTTTATGAGGATAAACAAGGGCACGATGATTATATGTGCAGGGATCATTAAAACCAAAATCACAGATATGAATAAGATGTTTTTCAAGACGAACTCCCTGCGCGCAAAGGCATATCCAACCATCAGGCAGAAGATAATATTCCCCAGGGTTACAAGAATCGCTACAACCAGACTATTTAAGAAAAATCTCAAAAAAGGAGCAGAGGACCAGACATCTTGATAATTTTTCAGGGTCGACCTTCCAGGTAAAAGGTCTGTAAAATTCAAAACATAGCCGGTTTCTTTAGTTAAAGAGGTCTTGACCATCCAGTACATCGGGAATAGCATCCCGCTCAAGATGCATAGAAGGATTAAAAATAAAACCCAGCGGAAGATTTTATCTCTTATTCTCATCTTGTTTTCTTCATTGTCATTCTGAGCCTTACGGGCGAAGAATCTATTGCAAACAGAATTGCGGGGATTCTTCGATCGTCCGTTTGGACTCCCTCAGAATGACAAGCAACATAGAGCTCAGTAAATCGAACAACTACTTATTCTATCTTTGCGAGCCTACGGGCGAGGCCCATCTGGGCTTTGTCGTCCAGATGGACTTCTCGCAATGACACATACTAATCTTCAATCCCTTTTCCCAGTCCAAAAGCCTTCATCTGCACGAGTGAAAAAATCATTATGATAAAAAAAAGACAATAAGCTATGGCTGAGGCATAGCCGAAATCGAATTTATGCAACCCCTGCTCGTAAACCAGATAAACCATTGTCAGGGTAGAATTCAAGGGACCTCCTTTGGTCATCACGAAAACCTCAATGAATATCTGAAAAGATTTGATGGTATTGATCAGGATTACGAAAAGAAACATCGGTTTCAAATGGGGCAAGGTGACAAATCTGAACTTCTGCCAGAAATTTGCCCCGAAAGTATCAGATATCTCATAAAGCTCCAAAGGGACTGCCTGCAGGGCAGCCAGGAAAAGCAGCATATAGTAACCAATAGAAACCCAGACATCCATCAGCATGATGGAAAGCAGAGCTGTTTTCTCTGAAAAAAGGAATCCCTTTTCAGGTGCAGGTAGCTTCAATAATTGAAAAAGGAAATTAAAATAGCCCTCTCTGGCATATAGATGAGTAAAAATCAAAGCAATGACTACTAAAGACGTGATCGAAGGGACAAAATACCCAGCCCGGAAGAATCCCCTCAAGGGTATTTTCTGGTTTACTAAAATCGCCAGAACCAGTGCCAGGATAGTCGTAAAAGGAATGGTCCCCAGGACAAAAAATGAGGTGTTCTTCAAGGCAATCCAGAAATCCGGGTCCTGTAAGAGTCTGAAATAATTAGCAGACCCGATCCAGTCCGCTTTTGCGGTTAAGACTGAATATCGGGTAAAGCTTAAGAAAAAAGAATAAACTAAAGGAAAAAGCCAGAATAAAAGCAGAATTATTATCCAGGGTAAAAGAAAAATAAAAGTGGTTTTAGGTTTGGGCATAAGTCAGAAGGGTTTGTGCATGTCGTAGTGCGAGGCTTCAGCCTCGCTATGCAACCCTAAAGGGTCGCGCTACGAATAGCAAAAATTATTTTACAGGCATCATCAAAATAAGTTCAGATTGGCTTCTATAAAATTCTATTTCTGGTCTTTCTCTATCAACTTCGAACTCTTTGGACATCTCTTCAAATGTTCCAACGATCTTTTTAGGTATATCTTTCTCATCTGACCATTTTTTTAATTTCCTGGTGGCATATTTGCCAGCGGGGAGCATTCCGATTTCTAGCTCAGGATTATTTAAATTATCTCCTTCTTTTATCTCGACGCAAGCCCAGTAAAAAGGGTTCCCCTGGTTATAAAAAAATGCGCCATAGAACTTTCTCCCTTTAAGAGTAAGCAAATGACTTTCTAATTTTTCAAACGCCTTGGGGACATCTGAGGGTATATCAGAGGTTTTGACATACATTATTTTTTTGCTCTTAAATTCTACAATATTCGATTTGTTCATATTGACTTCTTTTCAAACCTTTTTGAATATTGATAAGTAGGATTCGCAGCTGATTGAACGGATTAAGCTGATGAAAATGGCTTAAGGTTCTTGCTTTTTAATCTCTGCTTAATCAAGATAATCAGCTGTGAGGTCTTTTCATTTTAATATCTTATCTATCTCCATTTTCGCCTCATCCAGTGCCTGAGAAGGGGTCTTCTTATCGTACATCACCTGCTCAACTGCCTTTTCGATTATCTCCTCGATATAAACCCACTTAGGTGTAGCAGGTGAGGTCTGGGCATATTTTAGCTGTTCCTGAAAAACCAAAAGATTTTTGTTGTTCTGATAGTAAGGGTCAAGTTCGGATCCTTTGGCTGAAGGGATAGCTGAGCCTATCGATTTACAGAGCTTTAAGGAATTGTCTTTTCTAATCAGATACTGAACGAATCTTAAAGCAGCTTCCGGGTTCTTGCATTTATTACTGATTACCAAGAACTCTCCTCCAGCAAATGAAGAGAAATTCCCTTTTTCGGACTTAGGTATAAGACAAACTCCAAAGTTTAGATTAGGCAGATTTTTCTGGATGTCGTTCAAAAGCCATCCGCCTGATATCAAAAAGCCGATTTTCCCCTGCTTGAAACCTTCATCCAGCATTCTCTGATTATCAATGGTTCCTTGTTCAGCCAACTTTTTATAGAACTCTAAAGCTTCTTTTCCTGCAGGAGAGTTTATCTCAGAAGTTTTCTGGTCG
>JALHSU010000139.1 GCA_022865345.1 Candidatus Zixiibacteriota bacterium | reverse complement strand
TAATTATATAACATAACTCTGACAAAATTGCAAATGAAATTTATTGCCAAAAAGATAGAGACGCAATGAATACATCTCTATCTTAATGTCATTCTGAGGGAATCTCGCCGAAGGCAGATGACCGAAGAATCTGTACACCTTTAGATTCTTCGTCCGAATAAATCCGGACTCAGAATGACAGGAAGGGGGGAACAATGGTAACCACAGCTTGCCCTTAGGGTTGCCCGCAATATGGGGCAATCGCATTGTAGTTGCTTGATTCATCGAGCCAAAAACGGTAGGTCAGACATTCCTGTCTGACCCAAAAGGAACAGACAAGTCCGAGATACGGATCCGTAGGAAATGTCTGTTCTACCAAAACTAAAACGCCCAATGAATTGGGCAACTACATTATTCCTTAATCAATTTCGCTAATTTCTCAGCCTTATCCATAGCAGGTTTATAGCCACATTCAGCCCGTTCCTTAGCAATCTTTACATGCTCTTTTGCTTTTACAAAATCCCTTGAATCTATGTAAAACTCTGACAGAAAATTTTGAATATCCGCCTGCTTCAAACGATACTCACACCTATCCGCAATCTCCAAAGCCTCTTTGGCCAGCTTTAAGGCTTCTTCCTTATTTCCTCGCTTAAACCTGAGCTTTGCCAGGTCCAAAAGTATATCCGGCTCTAATTCAACTAAATTTATTCCTCTATCCCGTCTTAACGCCTTATTCAAATGCTCTTCAGCCTCCTTTAAATCTTTATTTGCAAGATAAGAAGCGCCGAGTAACCATTCAGCTTGTATGATATCTCGTTCATAGTACTTAACATCTGCCATCTCTCTAGACTTTTTAGCTGATTTGAGTGCCTTATTAAAATCTTTAATTTGCAAGAATCGAATAGCAAGATAAGCCCGTGTCTTACCTTGCCATTCGCGAGCAAGCCTAAAATCTCCCTTTTCTAATACAACAAAATCCTTCATTGCTTTTACCAGTTCTTGTTCTGATTCCTCAAACTTACCTTGATATGCAAGCAATCGACCAAGCTCTAGATGACCAATAGCTTCCGAGAATTGATTCTCGATTTCCTGGCACAGCTCTATTCTTCGCCGCAGGTTAGACTCAGCAGAATTAAAATCACCAAATCCCATCTGGCTGATGGCGAGGTTGCTCAAGCCAGTGGTAAGATTCAACTTATCACTATCTTTTCCCTGTTGTTCTACATAACTCTGAAATAACGGCACTGACTTCTTAGACTGACCGGATAGGTAGTAAGAGTTTGCTAGTTCATTCAGAGTCCATGCACGATCATCCTCTTTCTTTAGCCGGGGTGGCTTCTCTTCACCATCAGGGAAAAAAGCACCAAGGAGGACTATTTGCAAGTCGTAGGCTCCGAATCGATAGAAAATCGGTCTCCATATCCTTTCATAATATAGATTACATGCCTCATCATACTTCCCCGAATTCACTGTATGGTGATACAATTCAATTACTGGTGCTAAATCATCCAAAGATTCAACCTTTTCAGGCTCTGGCACAGTTGCAAAGTAGTCCCGTAATCGTGAATGGACACCTGTTTTATCTTTCAATCTATCATAGCAGTATCTTCTTATAATAGGATGCTGGTCGTATTTATTAATTTTATCATCCCTGAGTAATAAACCTCTATCTTTAAGTTCTATCAAAGCATCATCAAATTCTCTTTCTGTTTTAAATTCATTGAATATAGAAATAGAATCATATTCCATCGGATTGCGGAAGGCAGATATTTTGCTGATAAGGGTTTGTTGTTGTGGGTCTAATGAACTATAAGATAACTCTAAAATATGATGCTCCTTTGCTTTTAAATCGGGCAGAGGGTTATGCTTTGCCCAAGTAACTATATCACGCGGAAATTTTGGGTCTTTAACAATCATGCCAGAGAGTAATCTCAAGGATAACGGATGATAGCCAAAAGGTTCACAGGCATTCTCAATCTCTGCCCTTGTCCCCTTCACTCCTTGTCGATGGAAGAACTCAACTGCGTCTTCTTTGGGCAATTCCCTCAAATCTTTATGAAAACACCCAGCAATATCGTCCATCTCTTTTGGACATAATCTGCTGGTGAGCAGTGTCTTTGTTTTTATATCCTGCCCAGCTAACCATTGTAAAAAAGTGCCTACATGTGGTTCAACACATTTCCGAAAATCTCCTCTTTCATCTTCTTTAACCTCATCCCCCTGGTAAGGAGAACCCATTCCTGCATAAGCTCGAAGTACTCTTTCCACACCGTCGAGGACTAAAAGAAATCGCTTCTCACAAAGCAACTTGTTAAGAGCTTCCATCTTTTCCCTGATTGAAGGTATCTCTTTAGGATCGATCTTGCCTTTGCTTACGTATTGGATAGCCTTCTCCAAGAAAGTCTCAAATCTTGCCTCTCTATCATAAAAAGACCACCAGATAATTCCCTCTGGCGCCAAGCCTTTCTTAATAATATCTTCATGCAGCCAATACCAGGTAACAGCAGATTTACCCATCCCGCCAATAGCAACATAGGCAAACATGGGCTTATCGCTTTTGGTGAACCATACTGTGAGTTCATTTCTTTCTAATAACCTGCCAGTGAAATTCTCGTGCAGTATATAGCGATGTGCAATATAAGGAGAAGGAGGTACAGGAATTCCCTCAGGTAAAGTCGGTTTTTTCGATGGAGTAATCTTTGTTAACTTCTCATCAATTTCATATACTTTCCGTTTAATCTCTTTAGTATCTTCCATTGTAACCAAAGAGATGTGCGTCAAAACTTCTATACTATTCGATTTGGTTAAATGATATTTAAATCTATCCTGTATACTGCTGAGATCGATGTTCACATTAGAAAGGAACTTCTTTATACCATTTGAAGCCCCTTCTGTGTTATTGCTCTGGAAGTAGTTATCGATTTCCAAAAGTATTGCCACTTCCCCTCTTAGGTTAAATTTCGATAAGTCCTTCCCTGTCACATCTTTTAATGCTTTTCTGAAACATTCAAAAATAATCTTTTCATGTGTTGCTTCTACGGATAACTTACACTTAAGCTTATCGAAATAGGGTTTTAAAGTAGCGGTTGAACCAAGGATTCCATAGTATAGTGCAAATAGCTCTATCATTTTTCTTCTCCCCTTGCACTCAATTTAGTAAAGGACAATAATATAATATCTAAATTTAGAAAAACACAAAAAAAATTGACTTTTTTGTTAGACTGAGGGTTGCCCACCTTGTATGCAATGCCGGGTTTCCTAATTAAAAATAGTAGAGACGCATGCCATGCGTCTCTACAAAGACGGCATCCCGCCTTTGGCGGGATGCACTCCATAATCAACTACAAAAGTATATGCTTCCTCAAAAACTCTTCTGCCTCTTTTAAGAGCTTTTCTTCTTACAATAAGAAAAAAATCTATACAGGTTCTTCCCGAATCTGAAGATCATGAACTCTTATTTTGGCCAGCTAACAGGTTTGGATAATTTGTTTTTATCCATCTAATAACAACTTTCATAAACTCTTTTGCTTCTCCAATCAATTCCTCTGCTTCTGTCTCCGAAATTCCGCCTGCATAATCGTAGTCGGTTATGTTTCTTTTAGCTCTGCAAGAGTCAAAATAATCAGACAGTCCGTAATACTCTCTACCCAGGATTTCCTTAATTGACTGAAACACTGTGAAATGGTGTCCCATACCATAAGGTTTATATCCCTTACAATAGATTAGAATTGTAGCCAACTGCAAGACTGCGTTATAGGCAGTTGCAAATTTTCTATCTGATGAAAGCCCTTTTACTTGCGAATCGTCTATGTCTCTTTTCGCAACTTTCAACAAGTTGCGTATTTCTTCTTTAGATGTTTTATGAAGTCTTAATCTACCCTGATTTAATAATTGTTTTAAGTTCATCCTCGTTTCCAACGATAAATATTATCTTATCCTTCAGAACAGAATTCAAAAAATGGTCCTTCTGTTTTATTCTTTCTTTGATTTCCTGGGGATTAAATATTGCATAATTAATTATTCTACCTAAATCCCTTTTTGGCTTACTAAGAATACCTGAGAGTTCTTTAGAGGTGATATTTCCAATAACCATTAAGTCAATATCACTCAATAGATTTTCTTTGCCCTTTGCATAAGAGCCATAGATGAAAGCGATTTTAATATCATCTGTATTTTTAAGACCCTCTTTCAAGATATCTGCGATACCTTCGCTTTTAAAGAAAATTGATTTTAACTCTCCCAAAATGGGGCATTTTTTATTTACTTGGTAGTAGATGCGATTTCCTTTAATAGATTTTTCAATCAGTCCAAGATATTGGAGTTTTTCAACCTCTCTTTGAACACCCCTTATTGGTTGATGGGAAAGCACAGAAATTTGTCTTTGATAGAAACTATTATCAGGATTAAACAAAAACAATTTCAAAATCTCAACCCGTGTCTTTGAAGAAAAAAGCTTCTCTATCACAAATTTCTCCTGTATACATTTTGTAGTCAATTATATACATTTTGTAGTCAATAGTCAAGTCAATACTACAAAAGTGTTATAGCAAGATTAAAATGTCCTAATTTCTGCAAAGTTAAAATGTCCTGTCCTACAGATCCGTTTCTCGGATTTTCATGTTTTAGTTAGTAGTAGCTTTCCTTCTTTTTGGCTACTTTTTTCTTTTTGTTCATAAGGT
>JALHSU010000138.1 GCA_022865345.1 Candidatus Zixiibacteriota bacterium | reverse complement strand
ACCTTATGAACAAAAAGAAAAAAGTAGCCAAAAAGAAGGAAAGCTACTACTAACTAAAACATGAAAATCCGAGAAACGGATCTGTAGGACAGGACATTTTAACTTTGCAGAAATTAGGACATTTTAATCTTGCTATAACATCAAAGATTATTTTGCTTGACAATTTATGTTTTTTGCGTATAATGATATTTTCCCGAAAGGAGCGGGCTATGCCAAGTCCTAAATTCAATCTGAGGAGCAAAGATGTTTTGCTCTATGGCCTTTTTGCTTTGTTATTTATCTTGGTGGGGGTTTTGATCGCCTCTAATCTGGATTTCTCTAAACATTCCAAAGCAGTTGAGACTAACCAGGCAGAACCACCCTCAAAACTGGCTCAGCTTTTTGAGAAGGAGAGTCCTTTTGTAGCCGTGGCAGAGGCGGTTAGTCCGGCAGTGGTGAATATCAGCGCTGAAAAAGTTGTGGAAAGCAGGTATCACGATCTATTCCCTTTTGAGAACGATCCATTTTTCCGCAGATTCTTCGGGGAGATACCGCAGCCCCAGACTCCTCGTAAATACAAAGACTACAGTCTGGGTTCGGGTTTTATCTTTGACAAGAACGGGTACATTCTCACCAATAACCATGTGGTTTCAGGAGCTGATAACATCACAGTCAAGTTAGCTGATGGCTCAGAGTACAAGGCTAAACTGATGGGGACAGACAGCGAAACCGATATAGCGGTGATAAAAATAGAGACCAGGAAGCCTCTGCCCACCGTGGAGTTAGGTGACTCGGACGCAATGCGGGTAGGTGACTGGGTGGTCGCTATCGGTAATCCGTTTCCGCAGTTGGGGTTAGACCGAACAGTGACAGTAGGAGTAGTCAGTGCAAAAGGCAGGAAAGGTTTACGCTTCGGAGAAGGAGAAAGTCCTGCTTTTCAAAATTATATTCAAACCGATGCGGCAATAAATCCAGGCAACAGCGGCGGTCCTCTATGCAATATAGAGGGAAAAGTCATAGGGATTAATGCAGCCATTACCAATCCCACAGGACAGAGCTTTAACATAGGCATAGGGTTTGCAATTCCCATAGATCTAGCGAAAACTGTACTTCCACGTTTGGCAGAGGGGAAGCAGGTCTCCAGGGGATATTTAGGGATTGCCCCAGTCAATATCACTAAAGACTTGAAAGATGCCTTTGATCTTCCTTCAACCGAAGGGTTGCTAGTTCAACAGGTGCAGCCCAACACTCCAGCAGCAAAAGCCGGCATGAAAACTGGAGACGTGATCCTGACCCTGGATGGAAAAAAGGTTGCAGATGCAGACCAGTTCAGACTGCAGGTGGCTGGGCTGGAGCCAGGAAAGACTATAGACTTAGGCATCCTGAGGAACGGGAAAAAAATGGTTCTCAAGGTAAAGCTGGGAGAGAGGAGCAAGTTCCTGGCGGCTACGCCGCAGGAAAAACCTCAGAAACAGGAGGAGGAACAAAAAGACTGGCTGGGGATTCAGGTCGAGACTGCGACTGAAGATCTCGCTTCCCAGTTCGGGGTAATATATACCAAGGGTGTGATAGTTACCGGGGTCGATCAAGGAAGCATCGCGGACGATAGCGGAATTCAGCCCGGCGACATAATCTCAGAGATCGACAGGAAGTCGGTTCAGACTAAAGAAGATTATACCAGAATAATCCGGGGGCTTAAGGACAGGAAAAAAGTTATAGCCTTTTTAATCATCCGCAACGGGAATTCGATGTATTTGGTAGTTAAACCCGAATAGGAAAGGAGTGATTTCTTGGCCAGAAACTCAAAGAGATATAGGGATGAGGACAAATCCTTAGATCTCTATTTGAGGGAGATAGGAGAAACTCCTCTGATAAAGGCAGCGGAAGAGGTCGAGTTAGCTAAGAAGATTAAAAATGGTGATCAGTCTGCTTTAGAGAAACTGACCAAAGCAAATCTGAGATTTGTGGTCAGCGTAGCTAAGCAGTATCAAAATCAAGGTCTTTCTTTAGCTGATTTGATCAATGAGGGGAATATCGGGCTGATAAAAGCGGCTAAAAGGTTTGATGAAACCAGAGGTTTCAAGTTCATTTCTTATGCGGTCTGGTGGATAAGACAGGCGATCTTACAGGCTCTGGCTGAACAGTCCAGAATTGTGAGACTTCCTTTAAACCGGGTGGGAACTCTCCACAAGATAGGGAAGATCTCCAGCTCCTTGCAGCAGGAATTCGGACGTGAGCCGAGCCCGGCTGAGATAGCCAAAGAGTTAGAGCTTTCCACCTTAGAAGTGTCAGATACCCTTAAGATCTCCAATACCCATCTTTCCTTAGATGCTCCTTTTTCCACCTCGGAGGACAACAGTCTGATGGATGTGCTGGAGGACGAGCTTCAGCCAGCTCCGGATGAGGCTCTTTTAGACGAATCCTTAAGGCTGGAAATTGGAAGGGCCTTGAGAACCTTAAGCGGCAGAGAGGCGCAGGTGATAAGTCTCTATTTCGGATTGACCCAGGAAAAGCCTTTGACCTTAGAGGAGATCGGAGCAAGGTTTGGATTAACTCGTGAAAGAGTCAGGCAGATTAAGGAAAAAGCTATCCGGAGGCTCAGGCATGCCTCCCGAAGCAAGACTTTAAGGGCGTATCTGAATTAAAAGTTAATTAAAAGACAAAACCTAAAAGCTGAAGCAGGTTTTTTCACCCTGCTGCAGCTTTTTTTTGAAAAAAACGTCCAACACCAAGGTCGGACGCTACGGACTTTTATCCCTTGAACTTTTCTTACTGGCAGAGCGGAGGGCCTCCTTTGAAAAGGTAATTTATCAGATAAACTGCATCTGAGACAGTCACCTTTCCGTCACAGTTGACATCTCCGGATCTCGGGCAGTGAAGCGGAGGAGGACCGCTCTTAAATAGATAATTTATAATATAAACCACATCCGAGACAGTAACAAACAGGTCTCCATTCGGGTCTCCTGCAATCAGGTTAGCTGGAGGTCTAACCCGGATGTGGACTATCTCACTATCCGAAGCAAGATAAGGGTCTGTAGCTTTGAAAGTGACATTATATATGCCTGCCTGGGAACAACTCGGGCTGAAATAGAATGAACTTGCTCCATTGCCACTATCCGTGAAGATGGAATTGAGGGGGAGACTGGTAGCAGTTAATCTCAGGCTTTCCGCATCCGCATCGGTAGCGTGCACTCTAAAGACTAAAATAGTACCTTCATCCATAGTTTTCGGGCCGATCGAATCCACTAGAGGCGCAAGATTAACATTATTAACAGTTATGGATACGAGCTCACTATCAGCCGCACCTACGGTATCCCTGGCAATAAAGGTTACGTTATATATTCCTGCCTGAGCATAGTTAGGACTGAAAGTAAATGAACCTGCTCCATTGGTACTGTCAGTAAAAGTGGCATTGACAGGAACATTTAAAGCGCTCAAAATCATTCGCCCACCATTTATATTTGTGGCGTGTATCCTTAAGGTCAATACCTGGCCCTCAATGACTGATTTTGGACTTATGGAGGACAAAACATGCGGCCTCTTTACATCACTCACGGTTATTCGAACTAACTCACTATCAGCAGCACCCACGGTATCCCTGGCAATGAAGGTCACGTTATAGATTCCCGCCTGGTTGTAATTTGGGCTAAATCTGAAAGAACCTGCTCCGTTACCACTATCTGTAAAGACGGCATTAGTTGGAACATTCAGAGCACTCAAAACCAGCCTGTCACCATTTATGTCTGTAGCGTGAACCCTGAAGGTCAATATCTGGCCTTCCTTCACCTTCTTTGCCCCTATAGGGTCTAAAACCGGTGGATTATTGACATTTGTGACGGTTATGGCCACTATCTCACTGTCTGCTGCTCCTACTGTGTCTCTGGCGATGAAGGTAACGTTGTATACTCCAGACTGACTATAACTGGGACTAAATCTGAATGAACCTGAACCGTTTGCACTATCGGTAAAGGTAGCATTAAGAGGAACATTTAAAGCACTCAAAATCAACCGGTCTACATTTATATCAGTGGCGTGAACTCTGAAGCTT
>JALHSU010000137.1 GCA_022865345.1 Candidatus Zixiibacteriota bacterium | reverse complement strand
AGACGAAAATTCAAGTTAAGTAAAAACCAAATCTACTATTAAAAAATAACCCAAAATAACCCTTTGTCAAGGAAAAAAGGTAGATTTTTTTGGCTATCTGAATTTTAGAATGACCCCCTCAGTCTCCCATCTGGGGCGGAGGTTCAGGGTGTCCGGGTAGAAGATTTCTGGTTCGGCTGGCTCAAAGGGGAGAGGTTTGCCTAAATCAAGAATCCCGTTGCCATTTAAGTCTAAATAGGCTTTTAAGTTATATTTTCCAGGAAAAACACTTTCAAATTTGAAATCTCCTGATTCTTTCAGCTTTTTTTCATAGCTCAACTCTGGCTTTTCCAGTTTTTTCAGATCGATTACTATTTCTCCTTTGTTCTGGCTTAGATTTTCAACTCTTCCAGAGAGCGAACTTAAGGTATCCGGGTCTACTATGATGAAACCAAGTTTAAAACTGGTATCCGCCAAAGCATTTCCCCACAGGTCAGCTACCTTTTCCATGGTCAACTGATATTTCATCTTGCCCCGAAGAGTCTTGGATGGTGAGAAGAAAAGACTGGTTGGGGTTTTCCAGAGAAGATTTCCTTCGACTTTTTGACCTGTAGTGTCCTGCAGGAGGAAACCTTTTTCAAAGGATGTTGTCTCAGGTGGCTTTTCAAAGAAAAGTTTGATTTGGTCATCCAAAGGTATATTAGCATCTCCAGCCGTGGGATAAGTAGAGACTAACTTCAAGGGGGACTTGTCCGCAGATTCAGACCCTTCAAAAACCCACTCACTGAATTTCTGATCAAGCTTATTACCGAATAAGTCTGTGAGATTCTGGATACTGACTTTGTATTTTCTCTTGGACATCTCCTCAGTTACAAGATAAACTTTTTGATAATCCTCCCCTTTTGTATACACCAGCTCTACACTCAAGGATTCTCCGGGAATAGAGTCTGACAGAATCTTATAGTTCTGCCTTTCATATAATCTTTGTGTAGACATTGGCTCATCAAATTCCAACCTGACATCTCTTCTGTCCAGGCTCTGGCAACCGACTAATTGTGGAGCGGTGGTATCTCTTAAAACCAGCTCAAAATCGATATTCGAAAATGATAAACTATCCTGGATCAGGTTTAAATCTTTTGTGGTGACGCCAAGAGGTTCCTTGTCCGGTTCCCATAAAAGGTCATTATTCAAATCTTTAACTGCAAACAGCCTGTATAAGTCGTTTGCCAGATGACTCAGAGTATATTCCCCATTCTGATCTGAAAGGGTTGCATATTCCGGTTTATCCACTTCCGGATTAGGGTCTTTGCTTTTTGAAAGTGGATAGGTCCAGATGCTTACTCCTTTTTCTGCTTTAGATTGAAAAAAGGCTCTGCCTGAAATTGAGCCGGAATCCAACTTTTGCCCGGTGGAAAAAGCGAAGCTGTAACTTTTCTCCAGCTTGTTATTGTGCATATCCTGGGCATTAGTTCCTATGTTTATCACATAGGTTTTGTCTTTTTCCAGGGGTTTTGACGGTTCCAGGGTCAAACTATTTTTCTTCCATCTGAATTTAAAAGGAGCTTCAGGCACAGGAGTGATAAAAATCGATTGCTCAGTTTTCACTTTATCCATCGGTTTGCTAAAAGTGATGGTGATTTTGGTAGAAAGGTCGACATTCAATGAGTTGTTAGCAGGGAAGACCTCTAAGATTTGCGGTGGGGTCACGTCCATCGGCCCACCAGACGGGAATTCCCTTTTGGCACAGTTGATTATAAAAATAATAATCAAGCTAAAGAAAATTAATCCGATCCAGAATTTCTTTTTCATATCTAGTTAGAGAATTATGGAGTATAAACCTTTAGGTTTACATTGTTTCTTCTTTTTTAAATTGAGTGTAGTTGCTCGATTTATCGAGCTAATTAATGCCCAATGAATTGGGCAACTACAGAGAGAATTTACTTTCCCAATTTCTCTTTTATCTTCTCATTCTGTGGGTCAAGCTCTAAAGCTTTTTTCCATTCAGTTTTTGCCTCTTCTTTTTTGCCAGAGGCATCCAATATGTCACCTAAGTGGTCGTAAATCACCGCATCCTTAATCCTGGTCTTCAAGGCTTTTCTTATCTCTGATTCTGCCTCTTTTAATTTTCCCTGCCTGAACAGAACCCAGCCGTAACTATCCAGATAAGCGCCATTTTCAGGCTGTTTCTCCAGTGCCTTTTCAATCATCTTCTGAGATTCGTCTAACCTCACCCCTTTGTCCGCTAACATATATCCTAAGTAATTCAAAGCCTCATCGTTTTCCAGTTCTATAGATAAAACCTTTTCAAAAGTAGAGACCGCCTGGTCAAAATCTCCGCTCTGCTCATAATCTGAAGCTAAGAGGAAAAGAATTTGAACATTGTTCGGACTTAGAGAGTCAGCCTCAAGCAGAACCTCGATCGCCTGGGAAAACTCTTTCTGCCGTGAAGAGACTACGCCTAAAAAGTAATAGATTTCATCTTTTCTCTGAGCTTTAGGTAGTGCCTGGGTGAAGACCTCTTTTGCAGGAGAGAGACTGTCTTCCTCTAAATAAGTCATTCCCAGGTTTACCCAGGCTTCCTGCAGGGAATCGTCCAGGTCTATAGCTTTCTGGAGCATAAGTTTTGCCAGGGAATAATTTTTATCCTCCAAATATGCTCTTCCTAAGAAGAGAAATCCGCTGGGGTCAGTCGAATCAGCCTTGATGTAATCGGAGAAAAGGGTTTCTGCCTGGGGATATTTTTTCAGGGAGAGATAAATTCCGCCTAAAAGTTTTTTGACATTTTTATCATCCGGGCGCTGCTGATAAAGGTTCAAACCCTCAGCCAGAGCTTTATCTTTTTCTCCGGTGTTAAAATAAAGCTGGGCCAATTTGGAACGGATGACCAGATCGGTCGTATCCTGGGCAAGGATTTTCTCATATATCCCTATTGCCTGGGAGAAATCTTTTTTTGTCTCATACACCCGGCCTAAGGATAAAAGAGTCTGCTTGTTATCCGGATTCAGGTTTAAAGCCTGTTTATACTCGGCAATCGCCTCGTCCAGTTTGCCCTGAAGCTCCAGGAGAAAACCCAGGTTCAAATATACTCCAGGGTTTAAGGGTGAGGCTGAGGAGATTTTTCTCCAGGCATAGACGGCAGAATCTAATTTATCTTCCTGCTGCCAGACCTGAGCTAAATAGAAATAAGGTGCAACTAAAGTTGTATCAGATTGAACTGCCCTGAAATAAGCAGCAACTGCTTCGTCTTTTTTATTCAGGCTCCGGTAACAGTCACCCAAAAAAGCCCAGACCTCGGCTGTCTGGGGCTCGATTTTGGAAGCTTCTTTTAAAGCAGATTCGTAGTCTCCGGTCTGGAAATAATCTTCGGCCAGTGACATCCTCAAAGTATAGGAATCCGGAGCAAATTTCAGACCTTCATTATATTCCCGGATAGCTGATTTTAAATCCCCTTTAAGCTCAAACAAGGTGCCGTTTATATAATGATTAAAGGCAAGGTAATCGTTCATACTTTTTTTACCTTTATCCTGAGCGAAAATCGCAGCCGAGAGAAGAAATAAGAGAAAAATTAACCAAAAAGAAAACCTGTATGCTTTGCGAACCATAAATCATCTCCTTCAGAGGTACACTCTTTCAGGAATTTATGTTTTCTCTTAAAGAAAGCAAGGAGAAAGTTGTGTTTGAATATTTGGAGCGTAAAGCTTTAGCTTTACCTTATTTCTCTTCGTTGGTCTCCTGACCAACGAAGAGCGAACCAGAGTAGGGGTTCAAAATTTTGAACCCTTACTTTTCTCCTGCTGGATGTTATCATCCAGTCCTATGGATCCGTCTCTCGGACAGACTAATGGGCGGATGATAACATCCGCCCTGAGCGAGAGACGAGGATGGTTGAAGGTAGTTGCCCAATTCATTGGGTCCATTTGGACTCGATAAATCGAGCAACTACTTCGCGTACATCCACAATGAAAAACCAGTGCTTGCCGGGTCCCCTGACCTGGCAAGTTTCACATCCATTTGGACGACCGCATAAGAAAGTTCACAATTGCGCGGTAGGGGCGTATTGCAATACGCCCCCACTTTTTTCTTCTTAAAAAAACTTGACTCTTAAGTTTCATAATATTAGCTTTGGTCAATTGTTGAAAACGTTTCTTTCAAAATCTAACCAAGAGGAGGAATATGAAAACTCCAGAGCAAAAAGGGGCGGAACAGATCCAGTTTGAGCCTTATATTAAGGCGCATGAAAATATTCCAGAGATAACCCTCCGCGCTGTGATCTTAGGTGCAATCATCGCGGTTGTATTTGGGGTTGCCAATGCTTATTTAGGTTTAAAAGTGGGAATGACGGTTTCTGCGTCCATTCCTGCAGCAGTTATCTCAATGGCAGTTTTAAGGGGAATTTTCAAAACCGGAACTGTCTTAGAGAATAATATTGTCCAGACCATTGGTTCCTCTGGAGAATCCTTAGCCGCAGGAATTATCTTTACCATCCCAGCTTTCTTCATCTGGAATGAAACACTTTCTGGTTTCTCTCATCCGATTTCAAATTTAGATATAATCTTCTTATCCATCTTAGGAGGAACTTTAGGTATACTGTTTATGATCCCTTTGAGAAAATATCTGATAGTCAGAGAGCACGGCAGGCTGAGATTTCCTGAAGGGACTGCCTGTGCGGAGATTTTAAAAGCCGGGGATGTAGGAGGAAGTAAAGCCAGGACTGTATTTTTCGGTATAGGATTTTCGGCTTTATATAAGGCTTTAATGGGTGGTATCAGGCTCTGGCCTGAGACTCCCAATTATAACCTTCCTTTCCTTAAAGGAGCCAATGTGGGAATCGATGCTACCCCAGCCCTATTAGGGGTGGGTTTTATCATAGGTCCGCGAACTTCCGCCCTTATGTTGGCAGGCGCAGTATTAGGTTATCTGGGTATAGCTCCTTTGATTGCCTACCTGGGTAATTATATGCCTGGAATTATTCCTCCTGCAACCAAACTGATTACCGAGATGACCCCTGCTGAGATCAGAGGGAATTTCATAAAATATTTAGGAGTGGGAGCAGTAGCATTAGGAGGTTTTGTCAGCTTAGCCAAAGCTATTCCGGCAATCGTTCATTCTTTTGCGGGTGGGGTAAGAGAGCTCACTCAAAATAAATCCGACCAACCAAAGAAGCTCAGAACTGATCAAGATCTACCGATGTACGTGGTTTTGTTCGGTGCACTTTTAGTAGCTTTACTAATCTGGATCTATCCGGGTACAGAGCTTCATCTCTTAGGTACACTCTTAGTAATACTCTTTGGCTTCTTCTTTGTAGCCGTGGCAGCCAGAATTGTGGGGATTGTGGGTAGTTCCTCTTCTCCGGTCTCTGGAATGACTTTAGCTACAATTTTAGTCACCAGTTTAATCCTTCTTTCCTTTGGCGTATCCGGATTTAGGGGAATGATCTCAGTTATGTCCATAGGGACGGTAGTCTGCATAGCGGTATGTATGTCCGGGGATATTGCTCAGGATTTAAAAACCGGTTATCTCTTGGGCTCAACTCCGAAAAGCCAGCAGTTGATGGAGTTTGTGGGATTGATTTTCCCGGCTATCTTTATGGGGTTTACAGTTTTTCTTCTAAATGCTGCTTTTGGATTTGTCAAAAGCGATGCTCATCCGGTACCCCTTTTAGCTCCTCAGGCTAATGTGATGGCTACTGTGGTTCAGGGGGTGATGACGGGGGGGATTCCCTGGCTTTATATAATCGCAGGTGCGATGATAGCTTTTGCAGTTGAGCTTTTAGGGGTATCGTCCCTGCCTTTTGCTATAGGTCTATATTTACCCTTAGACCTTTCCACTCCGATTATGGCTGGAGGGATTATTGCTTTGATAGCCCAGAAATTATCAAAAGAAGAAAAGTTCAAAGCCAGAGAGGCAAACGGAATCCTCTTCGGCTCAGGATTGGTAGCAGGTGATGCTTTAGTTGGTGTTCTGATAGCTTTTTTAATTGCCTTAATCCCGGCTTATGCGACATTTTACGAATCGCATGAAGCAGTGAGCCTTTCCGGTAATTTCGGACACTGGTTAGCCCTGGTCTGTTTTGCTATAATAATCTCCCTCTTATGGAATGCTACCCGTGTAGGCAAGTCTGATAAATGAGGTCTTCGAAAAAAAAATAGAAGGATAGTCGGGCAAGGGTGCCCGACCCACGAGGATTAAACACCTTTAATTCTCGTATACGGGGCTCCCAGCCCCGCAAAACTATGATTGTAGTCGCTCGATTCATCGAGCAAAGAGATAAATTCCCTCTCCCCTGGTGGGAGAGGGATAGGGTGAGGGGGGACACAAAATCTCACCCTCCTTACGAGGGAGGGAAGGAAAAAATGAAATTAAAAGATAAAATCGCCATTATCACCGGCGGAACCGGTGCCATCGGCAGGGTTATCACAAAAACTTTCCTTTCCGAGGGTGCAAAAGTCATAGTCACCTGTAAAAGGGAAGAGGAATTCAATGAGGTTTTGTCAAAGCTCTCAGAATTCAGACAAAATCTTTCCGGGAAAAAAGTTGATGTCACGATTGCTGAACAGGTACGCCAGCTTATGGAGGAAACGTTTCAGAGGTTTGGCAAGATTGATATTCTTGTTAATGGTGTGGGTGGATTTGCTCCCTCTGCTCATATCGTTGACCTCGAAGAGAAAACCTGGGATTTCCTTTTCAATCTGAATCTGAAATCTGCTTTCTTGTGCTCGAAATTCGTTATACCTTATATGCTGAAACAAAATTATGGTAAGATCGTGAATATCTCGGCAAAAATGGCTTTGGAGCCGGTCGCTGGTGCGGGTGCGTATTCTGCCTCAAAGTCAGCTTTGATTACCTTGACTGAGACTCTGGCGAAAGAGGTAAAAGATTCAGGAATAAACGTAAATGCAGTGGCATTGAGCCTAGTGAAAACAGAGGCAAACCTCAAATCCATCACTAAGCCAGACCCATCCAAATGGGTCGAGCCAGAGGACGTGGCGAATACGATTCTCTTCCTCTGCTCGGAAGAGGCAAAATCTATCAACGGAGATGTGATTAAGGTTTATGGGAAGTTAATTTAAAATAAATGGTAGGGGCACGGCATGCCGTGCCCCTATCCTCTTTTATAAATTAAGGATTAATAACTATGAGACAGAACGACGATCAGGTGGAAGGTGAAAAGGAAAAAAACCAACTGAGTGAGTTGGGCATACATTTAGAAGAGTACAAAAATCTATCAGGACAGATTTCAAAGCGAGTTGATTACCAACAAAGTCTTTTAAATTACCAAATTCTTTTGATAGGAATAATAGTCACTGCTGGGGTAAGTTTTCTAAACTTAGGTTACGCTTTAGATAGCAGTATTTCGGTTCTTTATTTTTTGTTACTCGCTCCTCTGCCGTTCTATTCTCTATCTTGGTCTTTCTCTACCCACGACATAAACATTGTCAGATTAGCAAGATATCTAAATAGAGAACTTCGACCGAGAATTAAAAAACTGATTGGCAATAGAGATATTTTGCTATTTGAGGATTTTCTTTCTGAGGAAAGAAAACGGATGAGAAAAACATTTGGGATACTTCCGAAGTTTGGTGAGGGACGTTTGTTACTACTACTTTTTCCCCCTGTCATTCTCATCTTACTATTTTTAATTTCTTTAGTTATGGATTTATCTCTAATTATGAACCAAAAAAGAATTGATATCTACCGACTTCTATTTTTATTTGTGATTAATATAGTTTTTATCATAATAACAATGAAATTTAGCATAAAAGTTGGAAAAGATTATCGGAGGATTACTGAGAGCGATTCTGAGTAGATATTGTTAACCGAAATAGAACCTAACAACTTTAAAAAGGTATACTTCTCAGTTCATTTGGGAATTATATCCATTAGTTGGTATGGGAAATCCAATTCCCGTAGCGACAAGGCAGAAGAAAATCACACGAAGGAGTGTTCAAAATGTTTCTAAAAAGAAAATTGTCTTCGGGGCTGGTGTGGGTAGTTTTATTCAGTCTTCTCTTTTCCTGGTACTGCACAACCGCAGTCGCTCAAAATGTCTCTCCGGCTATTGCTGAAAAGATTCCTAAGGTTGACACGTCATTCGGGGATATTCGGGTTGACAACTACTTCTGGCTCAGGGATAAGAATAATCCTGAGGTTATCAAATACCTCCAGGCAGAGAACAAATATACCGAAACGGTGATGAAGCCTACTGAGAAATTACAGGAAAAACTATACCTGGAGATGCTGAGCCGGATAAAGGAGACTGACCTTTCTGTTCCGGAAAAGATAGATGATTATTTCTATTATACCCGCGAGGAAAAGGGAAAACAGTACAAGATTTACTGCAGAAAAAAAGGAAGCCTGGATGCCAAGGAAGAGATTTTGCTGGATGCGAATGAGCTTGCCAAAGGGCATAACTATCTCGACGTTGGAGTTTACAAGGTAAACCCTGATCATCAGCTTTTAGCCTACTCCATAGATACAACCGGAGCGGAGGATTTTACCCTTTATTTCAAAGACCTTAACACAGGTAAGGTGCTGGCTGACGTTATCCCGAATACTTCTTATTCTGCAGAATGGGCAAATGACAACAAAACCGTCTACTACAATACATTGGATGAGGCTAAACGCCCTTATAAGCTTTACAGGCACACCTTGGACACTGATCCGAAAAATGATGCTTTAGTCTATCATGAAAAAGACGAAGCCTTCAATCTGGACCTGAAGAAATCGAAAAGCAAAGCTTACCTTTTCATGGTTCTGGAAAGCGAGACCACTTCTGAGGACTGGTATCTGGATGCCTCTCATCCGGACGGGGATTTTAAGATAATTCAGCCCCGTCAGCATGAAATGGAGTATTCAGTCGAGCAGCACGGGGATAAATTCTACATCCTGACCAATGACAATGCGAAAAACTTCAAACTGATTGAAGCTCCGATTGACAATCCTTCAAAAGAGAACTGGAAGGAGGTCATCCCTCCTGCTGATTCAGTGAAGCTTGACAATATCGAGGTTTTCAAAAATCACTTAGTGGTCTACGAACGGGAAAGAGGGCTGAAAAAAATCCGTATTACCAATCTGACCGACAATCAAGTCCACTATGTCGATTTTCCAGAACCGGTTTATACTTTCTGGCCAGAGAGAAACCCTGATTTCAACACGAACCTGCTTCGATTTGACTATACCTCCCTGATTACTCCAAGATCGGTATTCGATTATGATATGGACAAAAGAACCCGTGAATTGAAAAAGCAGGATGAGGTGCTTGGAGGATATAATCCTTCTTTGTACCAGTCAGAAAGAGTTTTTGTTAAAGCTTCGGATGGCACTCTGGTACCCATCTCTCTGGTTTACAAAAAAGGGATGGCAAGAAATGGAAAGAATCCCTTGTTCCTGTATGGATATGGCGCTTACGGGATAAGCTCAGAGTCTTATTTTTCCTCCAACCGGTTAAGCCTTCTTGATCGGGGATTTATCTATGCGATTGCTCAGGTCCGGGGTGGAGGAGAGATGGGAAGATACTGGTATGAACAGGGGAAACTCTTAAACAAAAAGAATACCTTTACCGATTTCATCGCGTGCGCCGAGCATCTGATTGCTGAGAAGTATACTTCCAAGGACGACCTGGTGATCAATGGCGGAAGTGCGGGAGGGCTTTTGATGGGAGCAGTAACCAATATGCGGCCTGATCTGTTCAAGGCAGTTATAGCTGACGTTCCCTTTGTGGATCTGATCAACACCATGCTTGACCCGTCTTTACCTTTAACGGTAATCGAATACGAGGAGTGGGGAAACCCGCAGGAGAAAGAATATTACGAGTATATGAGGCCTTACTCGCCTTACGACAATATCCAGGCAAAGGCCTATCCGAATATACTAATCACCACCAGCCTGAATGACCCCAGAGTGTCATACTGGGAGCCTTCCAAATGGACTGCTAAGCTCAGGGCATTGAAAACTGATGATAACCTGCTTCTGCTCAAAATCAATATGGGCGCAGGACACGGGGGCTCTTCAGGTCGTTATGACTATCTGAAAGATATAGCTTTGGAATATGCTTTTATCTTTAAGGTTTTGGGGATAAAGAATTAATGTTTTTTTCGTAGTGCGACCCTTTTCCTATTTACTGATCCGTAGGACAGGGTCGCCTGAAAAATCGCGGCGCGATGATTTTAGGTCGTTTGAAAAAGCTAACCCTGTCATTCTGGTTTCTGCCCAGTGCGGAACGAAGAAACTTTTTGATTGTAATGGAGATTCTTCCCCCGCCAAGTGCGGGGTCAGAATGACAATATAGGGTTCGATAAATCGAACCCCTACGTTTACGCTCTGTAAGGGCTTGATTTATCAAGCCCTATAGGGTCGCTTGAAAAAAAAATATTGTTTTTGAGTAGGCTTTAAATTATATTAGTCGCTAAAGAAAACTAAAGAAATTTTTGTAGCGGAAGGCCGTCAAGGTTTTGTCCGTAGGATCCTGGCGAAGACTTTAGCCTTCCATCGCTTAACTTAATAAAACTGGAGACCTGAAGGTCTCCGCTACATAAAAACTGGAGACCTGAAGGTTTCCCCTACATTGAAAAGAAAAACACAAAAATACAAGGAGGTATAAGATGATAGACCTGAATCCCAGAACCAAGAAGGCGACTTTCAGCCTGGACCGGCCAGATGCCAAAAAGGTTTTTCTGGCAGGAGATTTCAACAAATGGGACCAGAAAAGCCATCCCATGAAAAAGATCAAAGGGGTCTGGAAAATTTCTTTGGCTTTAAAGCCAGGGGAATACAAGTTTAAATACTTTGTTGATGGCAACTGGCACAACGATCCTGCGGCTCATAAATACGTGCCCAGCCCTTTTGGAGGGGATGACTCCATAGTGGTGGTGACAGCAGATTTCAAACCACAGAAGAAGTAAGGGTAAAGAGAGTTTTTCGTAGTGCGACCCTTTTAAGGTCGCTGAACAAAGGGTGGAAGACTCTAATTTGCGAGAAACACACCCTCAAATCAGTTTGAGGGTGTCACCTTGGTCGAGCCAAAAAAGTCTGGAGTATAAACCTTCAGGTTTATAAAACGGGTAGCCGCCCTACGGACGATTAAATAACTCACCCTAAATCCCTCTCTTAAGAAGAGAGGGATTTTTCCCCCTTCTCTTTTTAAGAGAAGGGGGAGGGGATGAGTTCAAAGCATCCATTGGGCGACTATAGAAGACAAAAAGGGAATGTAGTTGCTCGATTTATCGAGCAAAATATCGTTCCCTCTCCCCCTGTGGGAGAGGGTTAGGGAGAGGGTAAAAAAAATCACCCTCCCCTTGTTCCTTTCATCAAGGGAAGGATAAAGAGAAGACAGAGACGCATGCTATGCGTCTCTACTGAGTTGTGGTTACTCGATTCATCGAGCTAAATTCCCAATGAAGTGGGCAACTACGTTAAAGAGGATTTATGCCAAAATACCGAATCGAGCATGACCGGGAGAACTGCATCGGCTGCAGGAACTGCACTTATGTCTGCCCGGAGTTCTGGGAGATGGGTCCGGATGACAAGTCAGATGTCAAAGGTTCAACTGAGCCTGAACCTGGATGGGAATATTTAGAGATCGAGGAGAAAGACTTCCCCTGCAATGAAAAGGCAGCAGACGAATGCCCGGTCAATGTGATTCACATAAGAAATTTAGAGACTAACCAGCTCCTTTATTAGAGGAGGAAGAGATGATCAAGAACAAAATCTCCTGGATGATAGGCGGTGAAGCCGGTTACGGAATTATGGCCGCGGGAACCACTTTTGCTAAAGCCTGTTCCAGAGGAGGTTTGCATGTCTTTATCAATAGCGAATTTCCTTCTTTGATCAAAGGTGGACACAATATCTCTCTGGTAAGAGTGGATGAAGAGGAGATTTATTCTCATCTGGAGACAGTCGATCTTCTGGTGGCTCTGAACCAGGAGACTATCGATTTACATCTAAATGAAATCGTGCCTGGTGGCGGAATTATCTATGACGGGGAGCAGATCAATATTACCAGGGAAAATCTTAAAAGAGACGATATAGTCTTATATTCTGTCCCTCTGACCAAGATAATTAGGGAGTTAGGTGCTGAGCTGCTTTTGAGAAATACTGTAGTCGTTGGCGCCTCTACGGCAATACTGGACTATGATTTCGGGTTTTTAGAGGTAGCAATCCGGGATTCGTTTGGAAAGAAAAAAGGCGGGATTGTTGAGCAAAACGTTAAGGCCGCCAGGATGGGTTATGATTATGTCAAACAGAATATCTGCCAGGAATGTGGTTATAAATTGGAACCGAGAAAAGCACCTGAAAGGATGCTTTTAACCGGGAATGATGCCATTGCTATGGGCGCCATAAAAGCCGGGTGCAAATTTTACGCGGCTTATCCAATGACCCCGGTCTCTGCGATTCTGCACACTATGGCTGAAAAAGCAAAGGAATTCAACATAGTGGTCAAGCAGACTGAAGATGAAATTGCAGCAATGAATATGATAATCGGAGCAAATTTCGCCGGTGTAAGGGCAATGAATGCCACGTCTGGTGGAGGGTTTTCTTTGATGGTTGAAGCCTTAGGTCTGGCTGCGATGACCGAGACTCCGATTGTAACAGTCGAAGGGCAAAGGCCCGGACCAAGCACCGGCCAGCCCACACACACAGCTCAGGGTGATCTGAAATTCCTTCTTTCCGCAGGACAGGGAGAGTTCATTAGAATCGTCATCGCCCCTGGTGACAAGGAGGAATGTTTTTACGAAACTTTCAACGCTTTCAATTTAGCTGAGAAGTTTCAGGTTCCGGTTTTGATTCTGGTCGATAAATTCTTAGCTGAAGATTACAAGACCACTGAGCTTTTCGACCAATCGAATCTGAAGATCGAAAGAGGAAAACTTCTCTCTCAGGAGGAGCTGAATAAAATTTCGGATTACAAAAGGTATCTGAATACGGAAGATGGAATTTCTCCTCGTGCCCTGCCCGGGCAGTTGAACGGTGTTCACTGCGCACCCAGCACCGAGCATGATGAAGCAGGTTTTTCGCACGAAGCATCTGATGCGCTGATGACGCCCGAAACAGCGAAGATGATGCTGGAAAAGAGGATGAGAAAACTTAGTTTCATTGAAAAAGAGATAAAACCTCCTAAGCTTTATGGTCCTCAAGATGCAGATATAACTTTAGTCTCCTGGGGCTCGACCAAAGGACCAATCTTTGAGGCGATGAAGCTTTTGGAAAAAGACGGGGTGAAGGTGAATTTCCTGCAGATCCTGTATCTTTCTCCGTTTCCTGCTGATGAGGTCAAGAAAATCTTGTCTTCCGCCAAAACTGTTGTCGATGTCGAAAACAACTACACAGCTCAACTGGCAAGCCTGATAAGAGAAAAAACCGGAATAGAAATCCAGCACAAAATCCTGAAATATGACGGCAGGCCGTTTTATCCGAATTTTATTTATAAGAGCTTAAGAACAATTCAGTAAAATAAGGATGGTATTTCAATGAAAACTATCACCTTAACATCAGATCAAAAAGAAAAAATTAAAATCTACCTGAAACCTTTTGTTAAGTATCTAGAAGGCGAGCAATTTCGTAAAGACCAAGAAGATCGTAAGGAACGTGTAGCTTATTTCCAATATGATTTACCGAAAAAAGTAAATGAACTCTCAGAGACTGATATAGATGAACTCGTTGTGAAGCTGTGGGCAAGCCAAATGTGGGGTAACAAACAATACCTTGTCCAGAAAGTTATCTCAGATAATGGTATAGAAAAGCTCAGGCATGAATTAAAACTTCTACTCAATACTTCTACCTCAGTAGCTGCTCGCTATGATCGCTTTCTCACAGAAATTAAAAGGCTTGGTCCAGCCTCACTGACCGAAATGCTCTGTTATATTCAACCCCAGGTCTGTGGTATCTGGAATAAGAAAGCTAGGCAGGCATTACGGATTTTAGAACTCGATAGCTACGTAGATCCTGACAAATATCGCCTTTCTGCTATCGAGTATGAAACTTTCAATCAAGTTCTCCAAGCTATTTCTGAAGAGCTCAAGGTAGCACAATTTAAGAACGTAGACCTGCTTTTCGTTGATTACTTCTTGTATGAAGTTAGTCAAATTGAACCTGAACAACCATTAAAACCAGAAACATTGGAAACATTCGACCACGATGAAATACGGGACTTAATTCAAAGTATCGGTGCAATGTTAGGTTTTGATACCGATACGGAAATTCAAGTAGGTCATGGTGCAAGAGTAGATGTGGTCTGGCGTGCCAGAATTACAAACCTTGGTCTTGTGACCTATGTCTTTGAGGTACACAAATCAGGTAATATAGATAGCCTCTTGTTAAATCTCCAGAAAGCTAAAAGTAGTCCTACAGTGCAAAAGGTGATTGCTGTTTCTGATGAATCGCAACTAGAGAAGATTAAGAATGAATCTGAAGGTCTTCCAGAAGAGTTCCGACGTGCCATTGCTTTTTGGCAGGTAAAGGAAGTCCAGAAAGTAAGTGATAATCTTCAAGTGGCCATGGAAGTCATCAATCATCTCGGTTTAGTACAGGGAGCGTTTTGATTAAATTTGACGTTTAGTTAAAGTTTGAGTACATAAACAGAGGTAGGTGTTGTACTGAGAAAAAGAGCTAATTATGACTAACCAAAACCTTGTCGGCAGGTGTGGGCTTTATTGCGGGGCGTGCACGATATACCGGGCGGAGAGGGATGACCCGGAATGGAGAGGGCGGATTTCTGAGCGCTATAAAATTCCAGCGGAGAAGGTAAGATGCCAGGGGTGTGGTGCGCTTTCTCCTGATTGCTGGGGAAATGAGTGCAAGTTTGTGAAATGTCTGAATGGGAAGGGATATAAATTCTGTCATGAATGTTCAGATTACGAGAATAGAAACTGCCAGAAATTCGAGGAGTTTTTGAAAAATTATCTGGAAGAGGATGGTGTAGATTTGAGGAAGAATTTGACGATGATCAAAGCGGGTGAGATGGATGAGTGGCTCAAGCTTTCTAAGGAATTTTACACCTGCAAGTTCTGCGGAAAGCCAATTGTTGCAGGTACAAAGAAGTGTCATCATTGTAAAAGGGAGATAAAATAACTGGAGTGTAAAGCTTCAGCTTTACTTTTTTTTGGCTCACGCTGGATGTTATCATCCAGCGTGGATCGGCGGATGATAATATCCGCCTATGAGCAGAGACGTAGTTGCTCGATTTATCGAGCTAAGATTTGCCCAATGAATTGGGCAACTACAATATGGTAAACCTGAAGGTTTACATTCCAAGGATATCGGCAAGAGGAGGCTATTAAGATGACTACCCCTTTAGAACTAAAAACCAGATCCAAAATCCAGTGGTGTCCAGGATGCGGGAATTTCGGGATATTGACAGCGGTCAAAGCCGCTATTTCGGAGGCAGGTTTGGGAAGGCACAACACCTGCATTGTTTCAGGGATCGGCTGTTCTGGCAAAACGCCCCAGTACGTCAATGTATATAGTTTCGAGGGGATTCACGGTAGGGTACTGCCTGTGGCAACCGGGATAAAACTTTCCAATCATAAACTGACTGTTATCGGACACAGCGGGGATGGGGATGGGTACGGCATCGGGATGTGCCATTTTATGCACGCCTTAAGAAGAAATATCGATATGACCTATATCGTGCACGATAACCAGATCTACGGATTGACCAAAGGGCAGTATTCCCCAACTTCCGACAAAGGTTTCTCCACCAAATCTGCGCCGGAGGGTGCAATCGAGGAACCGGTCAAACCTCTGGAGCTTGCCATTGCAGGAGGTGCAACTTTTGTCTCGCGTGGATTCGTAGGCGAGCTGGACCATCTGAAAAAGCTTATAGTTCAGGCCATAAAACATCGTGGGTTTGCATTAGTTGACATCCTTCAGCCTTGCGTGAGTTTCAATTACAAAAATACCTATAAATGGTATAAGAAAAGAGTTTACAAGTTAGAAGACTCAAAAGATTACAACCCTGAAAACAAAATGCAAGCTTTAGAAAAAGCTTTTGAATGGGGTGATAAAATACCTATAGGAGTCCTTTATAAAGAGACCAGGAATCTTTACGAGGATTACCTGCCTCAGATAAAGAATATTCCTTTGGCGGAACAGAAGATCGAGAATATAGATATAACCGCAATGATGAGGGAGTTTATTTGAGACGTAGAGACGCATGGCTATGCGTCTCTACAAAAAAGGGATGTATTGCTTACTCTTAAAAAAGTTGTGGACAAATCGAAAATCGACCCTATATTGAAAAAGTTTTGTATCGCGAAAATCACAATCTAAGGAGAATAGATGGATGATCTTATGAAATCCGCAAGAATTGCGGTGTACAATTGTATGGGGGTTAAAAAAGGCGAGAACGTATTAATCATTACAGATGAGCCTTTGAGAAAAATCGGCCAGGCTTTGTGGAAAGCGGCTAAGGAGATTGCAGGAGAGGCTATGCTTTTAGAGATCACGCCCCGCTCTTCCAATGGCGAGGAACCTCCCCCTATGGTGGCTGAGTTTATGAAAAAGTTCGATGTGATTTTAATCCCCACTTCAAAGTCTATGACTCATACAGCAGCGCGCAGAGAAGCCTGTAAGGCCGGTGCAAGAATTGCTACGCTTCCCGGAATTACTGAGGATTCGATGAAAAGGACCTTAAGCGCAGACTACAACAAAGTCTCTGAGAGGAGCTTGAAGTTAGCCAAAGTTTTATCCGGCAAAAAGACCGCCAGAGTAAAGACTCCTTCGGGAACTGATATCAGTATGAGCATAGAGGGAAGAGAATGGGAGCCGGATACCGGACTTTATCATAAGCCGGGCGATTTCGGAAACCTGCCTGCGGGTGAGACCTATATTGCACCCTTAGAGGGGACTGCCAACGGCGTAATCATCGTGGATGGCGCTATGGCTGGAGTAGGGGTAATCAAAAAGCCTCTGAAATTAGTGGTTAAGGATGGATTTGCAACCGAGATCTCAGGAGACAAATCGGCCAAAGATTTGGAGAAGGCGATTGCGCCTTTTGGCAAGCCAGCCAGAAACTTGGCAGAATTGGGAATTGGCACCAACGATAAAGCCAAGATAATAGGAAATGTCTTGGAAGATGAAAAGGTGATGGGAACAGTTCACATGGCTATCGGTGATAACAAGTCAATGGGTGGGCAGGTATCAGTCCAGAGCCATTTAGACGGAATCCTGCTGAAACCTACGTTAGAGGTGGACGGGCAGATTATTATGAAAGACGGGGTGCTGAAAATCTGATTCAAAAACACGACTGGAGCCAGTAGGAACATTTTTTTTCGTAGCGCCCGACCTTAGTGTCCAAAAATGGATCCATAGGATCGGGCGTTTGTTTTAAGGGCGAGGTTACTCTGCCTACACATGAGAAAGTGGTCGGTATCAGTAGACCCGCCTTGCCCTCAAGGCGGGATATGGACCCAGGTTGAGGGCAACCTGGGTCTGCTGACTCATGGATTTGCAATAAAAGTCTTGTGAAACATCTTTTTTAAGCCGAGTCTCATAGATTCTCAGACGTACGCCATCATAGAGACAAAATCAATCCACTACATATGTTAATGGGCCCAGATTTTCTATTTTTTTCTTGACAATCGGTATGAAAATAGATAGAATAGTTTCACACCGATTTGATTAACTTAGGAAAATAGCTTGATTTTTCTCAATTTCTGTCTTTGTCATAAGTAAAACTCTTTTCTTTGACAATCAATGAATCCAGGACTTCGGAAATTAACTTTTTCCAGGTTGGAGAAAGAGAGGTGAGGAAATCGATTCACCGGATAAATGATTTTATCCAGGGGTGATCTTTTTTACCTTTCTCTTTAAAATCTGCCTCTCAAAAAAAAATGGACGGAGTGAGCAAAGATGTCCGAAAAATCCGGTTTTCTTAGGACCCAGCTTTGGTCAATAATCCTTATCGTTTTAGTGGTGGTGATGGGTGTGGAGATTTTGTTCCTGGTGCAGGAAAATAAGAAGCTCCGGGAAGCCCTTTCCCATTCCAGGGGCCCCGTTAAAATCCTTAGCCCGGAGGAAAAAGTCCCTTCCCTGGTGGGAGTTGATCTGAAAGGAGAGGAGTTCAAATTAACCTATCCTTCATCTAAAAAAACAGTCCTTTTCTTCTTCTCCCCGGATTGTCCTGCCTGCGAGGAAAACCTGGAGTTCTGGAAAAAACTTTATCAAAATCACAGCTCCGAAAAGTTGAGAATCTTCGGTGCCACAAATTCTGACAGGGACAAGACAGAGGAGTTTGTAAAGAAGTTCCAATTGACGTTTCCAGTTATAATCGTTTCTGACCTTTCGCTTTTAGACAAATATAAGGTGGAGGTAGTTCCTCAAACAATGCTGATCGATACCAGCGGCACGGTTCAGAAAGTATGGCCCGGGCCTCTTCCGGAAAATTATAGAAAAGAGATCGAGTCGATGATCTCGTGATTCTTCAAACCCAAGAAAGGAAAGGAGGTGAGATAGATGAAATTATTCAGAAAGATTAAAGTAGCGGTGCTGGTATTTGCGCTGGCAGTGGTTATCTGGGGTTCACTCTACGTGAGCGCTTCAGCCAAAAGGTGTCTATTAATCTGCAAGTTTGATCCGGTTTACGAGTGCCAGGTCGTTTGCTACAAATGAGCTTGTGAAGTCGAAATGAGGAGCGGAATATTCTCTGAGAAAAATCCCTTCGCCCATCGAAGGGCGGATTAAACTTCCAGAGTCACAAGGAGGTGATATCGGATGAAGCTTCTCAGAAGGCTGAGCTTCTTTGCGCTCCTCTTCGCGCTATTGGCCCTGGTGTCAGGATTTACAGTGCTAACTCTTCCCAGAACAGCAGATGCCAGCCGGTGCGACTGCTGGTGCATGTACTGCACAGTGGAAGAACCTATCTACTGCTGGGAGCAGTGCTGCAAGTGTCCGACCTTCCCTTAAGATTTCTGATCCGGTAGGTTGAGCTGATCCTGGGCGAACAAGGGAGACTGTTCGCCCAGGAGGAAACGAGAATCCAGAAGAGAACTTAGATTAAGAATCACTAGGATAATAAAAGGAGGTGATACAAGATGAGGTTTTTTAGAAAGATGAGGGCATTTGCCCTGGTATTTGCAGTTCTTACAGTGGCACTGGGATTTGCCATGCTCAGCGCCCCAAAACCGGCTGATGCCTCGCGCCTGTGCTGCTACCACGTCTGCGCTGTCGAGCCACCGCCGTTCTACTGCTGGGACGTGTGCAAACCCTGCCCTAAACTCCCATAGAGTTCTCCAGATCTACGAGCAAGATTCCGGGCGAGTAAGAACTGCTCGCCCGAGTTTTTTTGTGGCAAGACCTGTTGCCAGCCATCGTAGTGCGACCCTTTTAGGGTCGCAAGAATGAACTTTCTGCTAATACATAACCCCCCTGTACCCCACTTTGCCCACAAGGTGGGAATGTTATGGGCAAAACCGAGACAATGACCTCACCTATGTCTCCTCTCCCTTAGGGAGAGGAGGACAAGTTCCAAGTCGTTTTGATCTCTTGATGCCTTGACTCCTCGAATCCTGTTAGTTGTCATTCATCATCAGTCATTAGTCATTGCGCTTACTGGAATCCTCACTTTATCCTGAAATTGAATGCGCAATTCCTTATTTTCCCCTTGCAATTTTCTTCAGAATTCCTTTCTTATAATAACAAAAAAGGAGTCAGTTTGTCTTTGCAGAAATCTACTCAGTTTCTATCTCTTATCTTGCTTCTCCTTCTTTTAGGTTGTGGAAAAAAGACAGAGAAGAGCCCACCCGCGCCGCCTTTCGACTTTTCTCTCTCCGATCTGAGCGGGAAAATGCACTCCCTTAAAGAATTCAGAGGAAAGGTGGTCCTTTTGAATTTCTGGGCGACCTGGTGTCCTGCCTGCAAGGAGGATATCGCTACCCTGGAAATACTTAACCGGGAATATAAAAACTCCGGACTGGAGATAATCGGCATCTCTCTGGATAAAAAAGGGTTGGGGGAGGTGGATTCATTCGTGCAGCAGATGAAAATTCCCTACACTGTTCTTTTGGGAGATGAATCGGTGATAAAAAGTTACGGCGGCCTCAAAGGTGTGCCCACAAGTTTTCTCCTGGATAAAGAGGGCAGGATAGTCAAAAAATATTCGGGACAGATCAATCATGAAGTCGTCAGCTCGGATTTAAAAACCCTGTTCGGAGAATAAAGGCATTAGAAATCTATCAAGCGAAAAGGAGTCAGCTTGAAAAATAATAAGAAATTCTCCACCCTGGCTGTAAATTTAGGAGAAGAGATGTTTCCCCTTCGGGCGTTGTCTGAACCTATCTTTCAAAGCTCTACCTTTGTCTTCAAGAATTCTGCCGAGCTGAAAAAATATCTTAAAGGGGATAAAAGCTTCTATTTTTATACCCGCTATGCCAACCCCACATTGAAATTTGTGGAAAAGAAAATGGCATCCCTGGAAGGTGGCGAAGCAGCATTGGTCACCTCCTCCGGAATGGCGGCGATTTCCACCGCGCTTCTGGTTTTGGTCTCCTCCGGAAAAGAGATCATCAGCACCTCTCCCATCTATGGAGGCACTTACCGCCTTTTCACAGAACTTTTCCCTAAACTGGGAATCAAAGTTCATTTTGTGGATGCAGAAGATTTAGAAAAGATTGAGGATTTCATTAATTTCAAAACTGAAGTCATATATCTGGAAACCCCGACTAACCCTAACCTGAGAATAGTAGACATAAAAAAAGGGGTCAAGATCGCACATAGGTTTGGATTGACCACAGTGATTGACAATACCTTTGCCACCCCTTTCAATCAAAAACCGTTGGAATTTGGGGTGGATGTGGTGATTCACAGCGCAACCAAGTATTTAGCCGGGCACAGCGATCTCATTGCCGGAGTGGTAATCGGCAAAAAAGATTTCATTTCTAAAGCAGTTGAGGTGATGAAGCTCTTAGGCGGATGTTTAGACCCCTTAGGCGCATATCTATTTGCAAGAGGGTTAAAGACTTTACCCCTCAGAGTCGAAAGACAGAATCAGAATGCCCTGAGAATCGCTCAATATTTCTCAAAGCATCCTAAGATTAAAGAGATTTATTATCCCGGCTTAAAAGACCATCCTCAGCATAATCTGGCAAAAAAACAGATGAAGGGTTTCGGAGGGGTAGTCACTCTTGAATTAAAGGATTTGAGTTCAACTCTGAAGGTTCTGGACAATCTAAAGGTCATTAAGAATGCAGTCTCCTTAGGTGGAGTTGAATCCTTAGCCTCCATACCGGTTTTTTCCTCTCATTACGGGCTGGATGAAGATGTGCTTGAAAAATCAGGGGTGACTAAAGGGATGCTGCGTTTATCCTGTGGGATAGAGGATGCTGACGACCTTATCCAGGATTTGGACCAAGCTCTTAAGAAGATAAGATGACCAGAGGGAATTATCAGCTACTCCTTTATCTGGACAGAAAATCCCGTATTAAGATCGGTAAAAAAGGCGAACACGATTTTCCAGAAGGGCATTACGTATATACCGGCAGCGCTCTGAATGGTCTGGAAGGAAGGATAAATAGACATCTGAGAAAGGAAAAGAAGAATTTCTGGCACATCGATTACTTGCTTCCGCATTGTAAGATTTTGAAAGTCATCCAGTATAATCAAAACCACAAGAATATGGTAGCTGAATGTGATCTGAATAAAGAGCTTCTAAGGAAGAAAAATTGTGAAGTGGTTGTGAAAGGGTTTGGGTCAAGCGATTGCAGTTGCCCAAGTCATTTAGTCTATTTTAAAAGGCTAAAGGCAATAGTCTAAAGCCTAAAGGCTGAAAAACAAGAAAGACGAGTGTTCTGTTGCGATAATTAAAATGTAGCGGAGGTCTTTAGACCTCCATTGTCTTCGTATTCAAAATGGAAGGCTGAAGCCTTCCTCTACATCTACATCCGAGGTGAGGAAATGGCAAAGAAGATTTATTTCATTGATTCCAGGGTGGAAAAGTTTGATTATAGATACAGTCTATCGGGAAAACTGGAAAAAGGATTAGAAAGAATCAACCTGACAAAATATTTCTCAAAGGATGAGCTTGTCCCGATCAAGATGCACCTGGGAAACAGGGGTGGTCATCATACCATCAGGCCCAATTTCGTACGCTTAGTTGCGGAGCAGTTGAAAAAAGTTGGTGCCAGTCCTTTTGTTACTGATTCCTCCAGGGTTAAGCCTTATGAGTATTTGGAAGTGGCTAATGAGATGGGGTATAACCAGCTCTCTTTAGGGTGTCCGGTGATAATTTCAGATGGCATTTTTGGACTGGATTCAGTTACAGTTAAAGCTGGTAAGTTCTTAAAGGAGCTTGCGATTCCCTCAGCCATTTATGATGCTAAATCGATGATGGTCCTGTCGCATATCAAAGGTCATATAGACTCTTCCTTAGCCGGAGCGATAAAGAATTTAGCCATGGGTTGCGTCTGTCCTCAAACCCGTAATCATACCTGGAAAGAAGGGGGAAGGGGAAAGATGCATTTTCAGATGACTGAGATAATGTCCTGGAATAAAGAACTATGCACCTATTGTGCCATTTGTTCAGATAACTGTCCAGTAGAAGCGATTACAGTCAGGAAAGATTTTTTTGAAGTGGATGAGGATAAGTGCTGGAGATGTGCCAGATGCGTGAAGATCTGCCCGGAAAAAGCTTTGTCTGTCCCGATATCTCATGATAATTTCTTAGCTTCTTTAGCTGAGTCTGCCAAAGCGGTTTTAGACACCTTTGAACCAGGTAAAGTTTTATATATCAACTTCATCTTGGACGTTCAGCCAGAATGTGACTGTATGGCAGTTTCAGATAACCCTTTGATTCAGGACCAGGGGATTTTGATTGGGGATGATATAGTGGCAATTGAGACTGCTACAATGGACTTAATCGAAAAGGCAGTTCCTTTGCCCCAGTCCAAAGCTGATGGGATAAAATTAAAAAAGGGTGAGGATATCTTGAGTGCCCTGCATAAAAAGGATGCCCGGATTCAGATAAAAGCAGCAGAAAAGTTAGGTTTGGGGGAAAGCGATTATTATCTGGAAAAAATATAAGAAGCAGGGAGCTTGTAGCAGGTAGCCGGGAGCAAAATACAAAAAATACTCTGTGTCCGCCAGGTCCCCTGACCTGGCGGAAGAGTTATGTCGGGTCAGGGGACCCGACATGCACATAAAAGACGAGTTAGAGGATGGGGATACGGCATTGCCAAAACAGTATAAAAACTATCTGATTCTTCTTCTGGCCGTTACCTCGGTTTCCTGGGCTTCGATTTTTATAAAGCTGGCTGTTGCTCCCTCTTTCATAATCTCTTTTTACAGGATGGGTTTGGCTTCGATAATTCTTTTTCCATTTTTTTTAAAAAGAGGAATATCAGATTATAAGGTCTTGAACAGAAAAGAGCTTTTGTTATGCGTACTCTCCGGTTCTTTTCTGGGTCTCCATTTCATAACCTGGATTTCGTCATTAGCCTATACCTCTGTCGCCAGTTCTGTGGTGATTGTGGCTACCCAACCGGTATTCGTAGCTTTGTTCACCCCTCTAATATTAAAGGAGAAAGTCGACATCTGGGTATTTGCTGCTATCTTAATTGCACTATTCGGGACTTTCGTCATTGCTGGGGGCGATATTAAAATCAGTCAGGCAAACCTCAAAGGAGACATTCTTTCACTGGTCGGAGCAGTTTTTGCGGCTCTTTATCTCACCTTGGGAAGAGGGATCAGAAGAAAATTGAATCTTTTCCCTTATATTTTCCTGGTCTACTCCATTTCTACCCTGGTGATATTTATCTTCTGCCTTTTTGCCGGGCTTAATTTTTCGCCCTTATCTTGGAAAAACTTTGTCCTTTTCCTGCTCTTAGCTTTGATACCTACACTTGTCGGGCACACCCTTTATAACTATATCCTAAAATATGTCAAAGCCCATTTAGTCGGGATGACGATCTTAGGGGAGCCTTTAGGGGCTACTCTCTGGGCTTATCTCATACTTAAAGAGATACCTACATCCACATTCTATATTGGGGGAATTCTAATCTTCATCGGCATCTGGATTGCTGTCTGGAGGGAAAGAGTATTGAGAGGGATGATGTAAGGGTATAATGGCGTATCCCTTACAAAGAAAGAATGGGAGGCTGAAGCCTTCCTCAGCACTTACAGATAGTATTTGTAGCCGAGGTCTTCAAACCTCCATTGTTTTGGTCTATCTATGAACCGTAGGGGCACGGCATGCCGTGCCCCTACCTTCACACCACCCATATCTTTTTTCGACAGAATTTCCCAATTAAACCCTTGACTTTTGCGTATGAAAGTTTAGATTGAGACTAAATCTCAAACAGGCGAGTATGAAAAAAGAGATTGAAATTTTCGAGAGATATCTTAAGACCAAAAACCTCAGCCTGACTAAGGAAAGGAAGCTGATCCTGGATGAGGTTTTTTCCATCGACGGTCATCTGGAGGCTGACGAGATATTCTTAAGGTTAAAGAAGGACAAAAAGGATGTTTCCCGAGCTACGGTTTACCGGACTCTGGGACTTCTGGTCGACTCTGGTCTGGTCAGGAAAGTATATTTAGGTGAGGACCACATTCATTATGAACATACCTTCGGACATACCCATCACGACCATCTGGTGTGCATAAAATGCGGCAGGGTGATTGAATTCTCGGATAAAAAGATTGAAAGACTTCAGGCAAAGATCTGCCAAAAAAGCCGGTTTCAAGAGATAAGCCATACCGTGCAGATTTTTGGTTATTGTAAAGATTGTAGATAGTTTAAAAAACCTTTACCTCAGAAAATATAAAATGGGAAAAATCGATTTAACCCAACTAAAGGAGGGAGAAAGCGGGTTAGTGATGGAGATTCAAGGAGGATACGGTTTGCATCGCCGTCTCGAATCTTTAGGCATAAGGGTAGGGAAAAGGGTCACCAAGGTAAGTTCCCAGCTCATGCGAGGCCCGGTTACCCTCAGAGTAGATAATTCACAGATCGCCTTGGGATATGGCCTGGCTAAGAAAATAATTGTAAAGATACAAGAGACATGAAGCAGATACTTTTAATGGGCAATCCCAATGTAGGCAAAAGCGTGATTTTCTCCCGACTCACCGGGGTAAAAGTGATCACCTCCAATTATCCGGGTACAACCGTGGAATTCACCCGGGGGCATTTGAAATTAGGGGATGAGGTGGTGGAGGTCATCGACGTGCCCGGAACCTATACACTTGAACCTAACTCTCCCGCGGAAAAGGTTGCAGTCGAGATGCTACATAGGGCAATACCGGAGAAAGAGAGCATTATTATAGATATTGTTGATGCGACTAATTTAGAAAGGAATCTGAATCTTACCCTCCAGCTCCTTAAAAAGGATATCCCCATAATCGTTGCTTTAAATTTGTGGGATGAAGCAGGGCACATCGGCGTTTCCATTGACGTAGAAAAATTGCAGAGAATTCTTGGAGTTCCGGTTGTCCCGACCGTAGCCATAACCGGCGAAGGAATAAAGAAGTTGGTGGAGACATTGCCGGAAGCAAGGAAAGGAGACTATCAATTTGAGAATGCCGAGAGATGGCATGAGATCGGCAGAATTGTGGAAAAAGTTCAAGTGGTAAAACATAGACACCATACATTCCTGGAACGAATAGGAGATTTAACAGTAAAACCGTTTACCGGGATTCCCAGCGCAATTCTTATTTTATATGGGACATTTAGAATAGTGAGGCTCATCGGCGAGGGTTTGATAAACATTTTTTTGGACCCCCTCTTCAAAAATTATTACCTGGTAGCGGTTACAAAAGCTGTTGAGACGCTTCTGCCAGGAAAATTCCTGCATAATTTACTTTTAGGCACAACCCCTGATCCTTTAGGATCATTTGGAGTCTTAACTGCCGGGCTATACATCCCCTTTGTCGTTGTCCTCCCGTATTTGTTCTCCTTCTACCTGGCATTAAGTTTTTTAGAGGATTGGGGCTATCTTCCTCGACTTGCCGTGCTTCTGGACAACATGTTCCACCGCTTGGGACTTCATGGCTATTCCTCAATTCCCGTTATCTTAGGTTTGGGGTGTAAAGTCCCGGCCTTACTGTCCACAAGGATTTTGGAAACTCAGCGAGAAAAGATCATTGCCATTGCCCTAATTCTTATGATCGCTCCCTGTATGCCTCAGACTGCAATGATCGTAAGCATAGTTACTCCTTATGGGGGTAATTATCTTATTTTGATCTTTAGCTTGCTCTTCGTAATTGGGATAACTGCAAGTTTTCTTTTAAACAAGCTTCTGAAAGGGGAAGCTCCAGAGTTGCTTATTGAAATCCCTCCTTACCGGGTTCCAAAACTTTCTATTCTCTTTAAGAAAGTCTGGTTTCGGCTAAGCTCATTTATCACCTCAGCCGTCCCTCTCATCATCCTGGGCATTTTTCTTATTGGTCTTTTGGATTTATCAGGGGTAATCAGTTTTGCAAGCAGAATATTGGGAGCGCCACTCTTGTTCATTCTCGGCCTTCCCCCTGAAACTGTTTTTGTGTTAATAACCGGATTTTTACGAAAGGATATTTCCATTGCTTTATTACAGCCCCTCCACTTGCCTCCGAAATCCCTGGTCATAGCATGTATATTTTTAGTCCTTTACCTGCCCTGTATTTCCACATTCTTCGTAATGAGCAAAGAATTAGGTTTAAAAAACAGCTTGAAGTTGGTGGCGATTCTATTCATCTTAGGTCTTTTAGTTGGCGGGACTCTAAATCTTATTTTCAAGATCCTCCGGTTTTAATCCTGCGCCTATATAAATAGGTTTTTAATAGTATTAACCCGACCATGCCGAGTAAGGTATCTCCTCAATCCTGAATCTGAGATACAATTAAGCTGATGACTTAGGCTGCAGCTTGGAGGAAATGAAAATTCCCCCAAAAGAGATTAAAAGGACCAGGATATAAAGGAAAGTAAAAGAACTTACCTGTATTATTATCCCTCCTACTGCAGATAAAAATATTGTCGGAGCGGTCAGGGTATGTAGCAGACCAACGTAGATAGGCCTTTCAGGCTCTGGCGAGATATCCAGAAGATAATTCATATAACCTATGTTCAAGCCCGAATTGATTGAGCCCAAAAAGAAAAAAATCGAGGAGTAGAAAAATATCGGAAGCCTAAAGAAGTGGTAGGCAAAAAGTATCAGCGGGGGGAAAGAAGATATAATTGCGGTAATCAGCAATACCTCCCTGTTTTTCCCCCGATTGCTCAGATAACCCCAGAAGAGGTTCGATAATACAAACCCGATCATCTGAGAGGTCAAAAATATGCCCACCAGCTCAGGCGGGATTTTTAAGAACCTCTCAGCATAGATTACATAAAATGGCAACCCTAAAACATAAGCCCCGATTACAATCTGAACAAAATAAAGAAGCCTGAATTCCCGGTGTTGTTTGAATATTTCTATTCCCTGTAAAAGATTTTCCTTTAAGCTTTTTCTGGGTTTAGACTCAATTAATGGAGGTTCCTTAACGGAAAGCAAACTCAGTATCCCCAGGAGAATGGAAAAGAAAGCCAGGGAAAAGATAATCCCGAAATTGTTGGGAAATCGATAATGCTCAAAAATCTGTTTTACCAGAACCCCTGCCAGGGCGGCTAAAGCTCCTCCAAAGAACATCCTCATCCCGAAAAAGCTCCCCCTCTTGTTAAATGGTATGGTCTTCCCCACGATATCCATAAAGGCAACCCCGGAGAAGCCGCCTGCCAGCGAATAAACCGCGAAGAAGAAAAAGAAAAGAGGAAGAAGAAGTGAAGGATTTTTCGCCCCAAAAAGGAAAACCGAGAGAACCAGCCCTAAAAATGCAAGCACTCTGACGTAAGCCGTTTTGATATAAAGCGGAAACTGCTTTTTCTGATACAGAGTCACCCCTGCCACGAAAAGCTGAGGGGACAGCCAGCCAATGGTCTCCAGGGTTGAGGAGAGTCCAATCAGCACGTTAGAGTCAGTCAGTTGGCTCACAAAAAGAGGAAGGATGGTCGAGCCGCTGATAAAGGCTAAAGCCAGATTAAAGAAAATCCCGTTGATCACCCCGGAAGCGAAGTTTCGCTTAAAATATTTCTCCTGCAAATTCAGTTCCATAGAAAGAAATGATATAGTTAGCTAATCATATTGTCAAGGACTTAGAGGACCAAATGTTATAGCAAGATTAAAATGTCCTAATTTCTGCAAAGTTAAAATGTCCTGTCCTACAGATCCGTTTCTCGGATTTTCATGTTTTAGT
Organism: Candidatus Zixiibacteriota bacterium; assembly: GCA_022865345.1. Taxonomy (NCBI): domain Bacteria; kingdom Pseudomonadati; phylum Candidatus Zixiibacteriota; species Candidatus Zixiibacteriota bacterium. The sequence continues at coordinate 52 of JALHSU010000137.1, read as the reverse complement.
TAGTAGTAGCTTTCCTTCTTTTTGGCTACTTTTTTCTTTTTGTTCATAAGGT
>JALHSU010000136.1 GCA_022865345.1 Candidatus Zixiibacteriota bacterium | reverse complement strand
CACCACTATGAAACTTCCCGGATCGATAAAAACCTTGCCCACCAGGTCCAGCCCCTGCTGGGACCCGCAGGTGATCAGGATGTTCTCCTCAGTAAGCTTGGTTCCGTTTTTCGAAAGCCGGTCCGCTAAGAACTTCCGCAAAGGCGGATAACCCATAGTCAGGCTGTATTGCAAAGCTTTAGCTCCGTTTTGCTCTAACACCTTAATACAGGCTTCTTTTATCTCCTCTATCGGGAAAAGCTCCGGCGCAGGCAGACCTCCGGCAAAGGAAATAATCTCCGGCCTTTCAGTTATTTTAAGAATTTCCCGGATAGCAGAGCTTTTCATTTTCCAGGCTCTTTCAGAGAAAATCCAGTTTAAAATCACAATGCCTCCTTATCTTGTTTAGATTTCATATCTTCAATTACTCATATGCATAAGTATTTTATACAAAAAAAACCTTAAGTCAAGAAAATTAAAAAATACAAAACAGGTTATTTTGTAGAGACGCATCGAATGCGTCTCCATCCCCTATTCTCGCAAGAGAGGGTAAGGGTGAGGTTTACATCCTTCACCCTCAAAACCAGCTTGAGGGTGCCAATAGCAGAATATGTCAGTGGGTCAGAAATCTCGCCTGACCGAACAGGCAAGATGCCTGTTCCACTATAAGTAACCCCACCTTCTCCTGAAGGTGGGGTCCGTACTCTAATAACAAATCCAGTTTATTTTATTTATCGCACCCAGGCGCACTACGAAAACCCCCACCCACACTCTCCATTGACAAGCTCTTCTGTCATCGGGAGATGGAGCGGTCATCTTCCTTATTCCGTTTGCTGTTTTACTTTTGGCTCCTTGCAACGCGCCACCTGCTACCAGCTTTTCCCCCAACCCTCGAATCCTTGATAAACAAAAAATCCCACCCTTTTATCAAGGCGGGATTTATGTATGACAACGGGAGGGGACAGGCCCCTTCCCTACAAACTTCTATACTACTCCTTATCACCGTGGCAATATCCGCAGAAACCAATTCCTGCTTTTGGTCCTTTGGTATGGCATTCATAACAGAAATAACCATCATCCTCATGCCAGGGACCTTTACCTAAATTCGAAGCAAATCCCGAAGGATGAATATCGTGGTCATTCCCCCTTCCGGGATTCTTATCCTGGTGACACCAGGTGCAGATCGGATCAGCAGTGTCGTGACAGGAAGCGCATAGCTCCATATCTTTTCTGGCATACTCCCCGTGCTTACCCCCTGCCCAATCCGGGATCGAATGATTCAAAGGCTTGCCGGCTTCCTTGGAATGACAATCATTGCAAAACTCCTTGGTCAGATGGCAGGATAGACAATCCTTCTCTTTGGATTTGGCATCCAGCCCATGGGTGAAGTTGTAATTTAAAGGATGGGTTTTCTGGAAAAGGTTGTCACCCTGATGGCATTTCTGACACAAGTCCTGGTTCTGGTGACACTGAACGCATTTCTCCGTTTTAGTGATGGATTGACACTGGTGAGAATGCAGCCAGTCATCCGGGTGATATTTTCTCAATTTCATTTTGGCATGGCACAGCTCGCACTGGTTGGAGACTTTGGTCCCCTCGTGACATTCATAGCATTTCCCCATATCCGGCATATTCTCCGAAGTCAGCTTATCTTTCTTGGTTACATCCCCATGACAGAAAACGCATTCCGTTTTCCTTTCCAGGTGTTTTTTATGAGAGAAAATAAAATCTCTTTTGGGTCTAACCAGCGCCTGGGGATTTTCTTTGTCTTTATGACAGACCGAGCATTCGTTGGGTAAAGTTGTTCCATCATGGCATTGGGTGCAAATGTCCATTATCGGAAGATTCTTATCCTCGGATTTATCGCTTTCGTATATTTTGTTATGACAGTTGTCACAGGGCTGGTCAGAATGTCTTTTATGCGAAAAAATGATATCGCTTTTGGGTATCTCCAGGGTGGCAAAAAGCGCTGGCAGTAAGATCAGGCTGAAAATAACACTTAAAAGGATTAAACTTAAGGTCTTATTTGACAATCTCATTTTTTTCCTTTTCAAATGTTCATAGCCACTTTAGTGGCGCAAGAATCTTGACCCGACTGAAGTCGGTTTGAACCTCATTGTGCTGTTCTGTCAATTCGTAGGGCGGGCACCCTTGCCCGCTATTTCTTTAACTGCTCTCTCGATATCTTGTTCATAGCCACTTTAGTGGCGTAATAATCTTGACCCGACTGAAGTCGGTTTGAACCTTATTTTTTGGAAAAAGGAAAAACAAACCGATAACTTGCTTTCCCCTGCAGTCTCAAATCATAGCTTCTGATTTTATTTCTTACATCCTGTAACTCTACGGCGAATCTCAGATTTCTTACTGGCTCCCATTCCACTCTGGAGGCAAGAGCAAAAACATCGTCTTTACTCTCCTGTTCCTCGTCGATTTTATATCTGCCGTAATCAGCGCTGGCTGAAAAGGTGAAGTTTTTATTCAGGGTATAAATCAGTTTCCCATAAACTCCGTTGCTCTCCCCTCCATAACCTCTTCTGAGGTACATCCCTACACCTATGTAAGCATATTCAAACCCGAACCTGAACCGGGTAGAGTTACCTGATTTGTAAAGGGTCAGGTCATATTCAGAGGAGAATTTGAAATTCTTGACCGGCTGGTAAGCTCCGTTGAATCTCAGAATGGAATATGTGTCCTGTTTGAACACGCTGAAAATGGAGTTGGAATATATGCTGGGCCTGCGGTATTGATACTCTGCAGATAAGTAAAGTCCATTGACCAATCCTGAGCCATCACCTCTCAGTGTAAAGTTCTGAGCTTTCTTGTAAACCAGGTCATAATAGAACTGGGTGAAGAAGGTAAGTTTGCAGTACTGGTGAGTCGCATTTGCCCCGATCAAATGTTGTTCCGGGCCTGTGCCCCGCTCTTTCTTAACGTAACTGACTGCCAGCCTGGTATCTCTCAAATAAGTAGTGGCTAACTCGCCGCCGAGGATATGGCTCTTATTCCAGGAATCCACTTTGGTCCACTGGTCTTCCGGAAGCTGAAAACCAACATACCCGGTAAGCTGAACCTTATATCTCGGCTTAAGATCAAATCTGAAACCATCCATCGTCCCGTTCCCGACTCCTACGTAAAGGAACTGCCTGCCCAATCTCAAGTCCAGAATATTTTTGATATTTTTCCAATCTATGTAAGCATTATAAACTTTAGTCGACGGGTCAGTCGAATTCTTATGATTAAAATCCGTAGTTGAGCGGAAATAAGTATGAAAGGAAAGGTTCTTTGTTCCTATCTGGTTTAAATCAAATTGAAAACTCTGATAAGCCCTGAGAAAAGAGGTCTTCTCCTCAGTATAAAGGTCCTGGGTCTGGTAAGAGTTAAAATAGGTGGTGATATTGCTTTTTAGCTCAACTGCTTGACCGAACTTGAAGATGACTAAACTTAGAATTAGAAACAGAACTATTTTTTGCTTCATACTTCTCTCATTTATCTCCGCCACCGTGAACATCGAAATCTTGGTTAAAGTCAACAGGCGCACCAACCGTACCTTGCCCAACAGGATTATGGCATTTATATATGCAGAATTCAGGTATCCCTAACGTCTTCGTCGGATTCACAATCATGTGTGAGCGCCAATCTATGACTTTATTGTCTCTAATTGCTGCTGCTCGCACCGTGTCTGCTCGTGGGAATACCGAATAGTTTGCCCTAAATGTTTTCATTGTAGCATCGTGACAAGCCACGCAACCTACATCGCTGTGAAGTGTTCCCGGCTGAAATGCCTTATCGTCATGTTCATGACAATCATTATTAAGACAGGTAATCCGCGTCAAAGAATGAATTCTATCGTGACAGTCAACACATTTTCTAGAGTAATGATCCAAATTCCTTATATTCAGATATATAAGATGCAAGGAATCATTTATTCCAGTCATCACCGAGATACCGCCGCTTAGGAAGCTCCATTCCTCATATTTCGGATATTTTTGAATCCCCTGACTGGTTATAGGAGAGTGTACAAGCGTGTCCGAATCTGGATAACCTTTCAAGCCATACTGTGAATAATAGCCAGTATGGCATACTCGGCACATATCGTTCGAACTGGTCAGGTCCTCAGCAATGTTAAAATCGTGTGATTCGACATTAGTGGTCCAGTCGATCCACCAGTTGGTCAGGGAATCGGCATTCGTGATCTGTGTACCGCTCAGAAGCTGACTCCAGTAATCAGTTACCTCTCCGGTTGAAAACCTTTGCACCTGGCCATTGAAATGGCAGGTGGCACAAGTCAAATGGCATTTTCCGCATTTGGCTTTGTCGTAATCTTTTCCTATTTGCATTCCGCCAAACTGCTCTGCATGGGAGCTTTTTATCTTCCCTATCAGATAATGCTGGCTATTAAGAAAGCTCGATCGTCCATGGCATGCCGGGCAGGCAATTGCGGCTTGAGTGGTGTAATTTCTTGTAAGGAGCGTGTCCTCTGCGCTGAAATTAGCCCATCCCCCATAGCTCTTTGGAACCTCTCCGTGACCTTTATGCAGAACTATATCGGTGTGACAACCCTGACACCGTTGACCCCTGTGCAATGAGCGGGCAAATTTATCACGGTTCACGTAAAGGGGAACTGTCTCTGTTCCTAGCGAAGTGGTAATAGTCTTTTTCAAAGTAGAGACGTTATGGCAGATAAAACAGGTGTCATTGACCGGGTTATAGTAGGGCACATCAGTGGGTTGAGAACGGACGAGCTTGAACTTATTTTTTGTACAGCCTGCAATGGCTATGAGAATTAAAAGCGTCGCCCCAATGATAATTGTCTTCTTACTCACTCAGCAATCCCTTTTTTTGTGTTAAGACTTATCCCTGAAATCCTAACCTTAAAAGCAACAATAGAATAGTAAGCAGGACTAAATTTGTCAAGTAAAAATTGAAAATCTGATAAAAAAATCTTTTAATACACTTTTAGAAAATTATCTTGACAAAAATCCACTTTAGGTATATTATTATAATAAGTCGATTTATTAAGTTAGGAATCAGATTTCAGTTTTCTTTGTTCTTTTAGCATTTAAAAACATTAATTAGAAAACCATTTGAACAGGAGGTTCCAAATGAAGGGAGAAAGGTTAGTTTTATCATTGATCCTATTACTGGGGCTAATCTTTTCGATCTCTAAGGCTTATGCGCAAGACCCGGGTGCTCCCGATACCGTATATTTCACCACGAAGTATAATGGGCTTTTCTATCCTTTACCCAGCGGACCTGGTTTGGCTTTCATCCATATAAACTTTTTTAATGACGACTCGGTCGCAGGTATATCCGCTCCCTTCATATTCTCCGGGCCAGTGGTTTATGACTCAACTACTTTCAGGGATAGCCGGGTTAACTATATGCTGTATAAAAACGTAAATGAGACTCTGATCGGCTCGAATAAAGTTCTGCTCAGCGCTATCCCGGTAACTGAACATATAATAGGTCCGGGAAGAGGTTATCTGGCTACTTTGTGTTTCAGAGTCATTGGAGATACAGGACATGTTGTAGTTGATACCGCATTTTTCCCGCCAAGTAACCATCTTACCTTTGTTACCTCAGAGCCTGAAGGATATACTCCGATTTTCATCAAAGGGGTCCTACCGGTGGTAGCTTATAAGCCGGGAGATGCCAATCATGATATGACTGTGAATGTAACGGATGTGATATTTTTAATCAACTACCTGTTTAAGAACGGGCCACCACCCTATCCGTTCGTAGCGGCCGATGTTAATGCCAGTTGTGATATAAATGTAGTCGATGTAATCTATCTTATCAATTACCTTTTCAAAGGCGGCCCTCCTCCCAAACCGGGGTGTGATTGGTGATTTGAAAATCGCAACATAAATTAAAAAAATCCCGCAGTATTTGGCGGGATTTTTTTATTCCTCCGGGAGGAAACATCGGGCAAAAAGCCCGACGCTACAGCTTAAGACAAGTGTAGCGGAGGTTTTCAGACCTCCATCCAAATCCCTCTCCCTTTTAAGGAGAGGGCAATGCGAGGTTTTTATTTCATCTTCCATTTTCCTTCTTTCATCTTCCTTTTTCACCTGTCCACCAACTCCAGTGTAAATTCTGACCACTTTTTATCAAATGAGATTTCAGTATTTGCTACAAAATCCTCCCATTCTTTCTCTATTTCATCCACAGATTTTTCATAAGCTGCTTTGAGCGCCAGGTCTATTTTCGCAGGTTCAGAAAATCCGGAATAAAAGGCTTTGAACTTTCCTGCACCATATTTTTTAAGAAGAAATTTAACAAAAGAGCCGGCAAGCGCATAATTTCGGTTCTCTTTGCTGTAGAAAGTCCGGGGGTCGTCTAGAGCTCTCAAGCCAGGATTCTTACTCTGTTCCATTGCCTGCTTTGCCCAGCTGAATGTCACTTCCGGCGGGATCCCTCCTGTGCCCTCAAAGGCAACTGCAAATCCCTCTCTTAGAAGTGGCACGGACCATCTGTCTTCTCCAAACATCTTGAAAGCTAAAATATGGATGGCTTCATGAGAAAATAGATGCATGTTTATCTCAGGAAGCGTTTTGGCCATCGGGCTTTCGTTAAAAGTTGAAAACAAGGTATTACATTCTGGAAGCGCCCGCGCTGGGACTGGTCGCCCATAAGCAGAAAGTTGTTGTAGTTCCCTGGCTGACTGGCAAAGATAGGCTGTCGGTTTATCAGTTATTACGTATCCAAAGAGAGCAGCCATTTTCTGATAGCTCGAATCCACATATCCATAGAATAAAGAATCCGGTATTGTCTGATCTGAGAAATGTAAATCAAAGTATTTTGATCCATGCTTATTCCATCCTGTTGTCAAAATCTTTACCGGATTAGCCAGAGCCCATCGATCAGCCTCTTTGACGAGATACCTGTTCTTATAGATAGTGTCCGGAGCTTGCCAAGATTTGTATTCGCCTTTAAGTGTGAACCTGATCGTCAGAATGATACCGTCCTGCCTCAGCATGCTGTCGACGACCTCATGATTATATCCAATGCACTGCATAGCAATCTCCTGTTTAACATCATTCGGCGGCGATATCGTCCAATCAAAATAAGGACAACCATTAACCTCATCTTTATTCCAGAATTGCTTAGCTCCTTCCAAGTCAAAAGTTTTTAAGCGCTCGAGGTATTGCTCGAAGACATTTCTTGCTTCTTGAACGGGAGGATTCTTTGGGGGTTGAGCCCGGTTCTCAGAAACTATTATCATTGAAAATATCGAACTGACAAAGCTCACTAAAAGCGCTAAATATGCTTTTAAGATGAAATGCTTTGATTTCATTTTTTTTATACCTCCCCTAATAGCTGTTTATTGTGTTATTAAGCATAACTTTCTTGGTTGATTTAGTCAAGAAAAATATGCTATTGGTATCCCTAATTACTTGTGATACTTTATCGTCGGGTCAGTCCCGCCGTTGGCGGGACGACGACCACTTAAAATTTCCGACCAAAAAGAAAACGTCGGGCATAAAGCCCGACGCTACGGCGAAGGTTTATAAATTCCTTCCTCCAATCTTTTTCCTATTACTTATCACCTACCACCTATTACCTGCTTTTTCCCCTGTCTACTGTCTACTACCTACTGTCTACTATTTGTGATACTTCCTTCCCCCGATAATCGAGAACGCCCGGTAAACCTGCTCAAGGAGGATCAATCTGACCAGTTGATGGGGAAAAGTCATCCTTGACAGAGAGAGCTTGAAATCAGCGGATTTTATCACCTCTGATGACAAACCCAATGCAGAACCAGTCACAAAAATAAAATCATTATCCCCTTGATTCATCTTCTCTCTAAAAAGCTCTGCCAGTTCCTCTGTCGAAAGCATCTTGCCTTTAGAATCCAAAACAAAGGGGAAACTCTTTTTATCCAGATATTTTAGAACCCTCTCCCCCTCTTTTTCCAAGACAGTCTTTTCGGACGAGTGCTCGGTGACCTTTTCATCTTTGACCGTTATGAATCCCAGCTCCGCAAACTTAGAAAGCATTTTCTCATAATGCTCTATCCCCTCAGCAATCCAGGATTCCTTAGTTTTACCAACGAATATGAACTTTAATTTGATCAATTTCTGTATATCCAGCTTACAGATACTTCGCTTCGCTCAGTATGACATTTTAATCAATTGTCATTCTGAGTCCGTAGGACGAAGAATCTCTCCCTTTAACCCTTTATCTTTTGAACTTTATATCTTCCCCGTCAAATGGGTGGCACCCTCAAACTCGTTTGAGGGTGTGACACGCCTTTACCGTGCTGTCAGGTGTTACCACCTGACAGCTTATTCGATCTACAGAGTCAGGAGGTAACTCCTGACGCCACCAGTAAACCAAGTCAATGCCTCCGTTGACGAGAACAGGGCGAGGAGACCTCGCCCCTACATCTTGCCATTTCTATCCCACCATCTCGGTTCCATCCCTCACCCCTCGCTACTCGCTACTTTTTTTTCCTTGAATCCTTTCACTCTTCTTTACTCAAAATCTCATTTAACTTATCCGCTTTAGTATGTTGTTGCACGGCGATCTCAACTTTCTTTATACCTTCCACCTCTTTAGCTTTTTTCCTGATCTCCCTGCCTATAAAAAGAGCAAACACATCCGGGCAGAAAGGAACGGTTAGATGAAACAGAATTTTGGCTGTATCCCCTTCGACCTTGACCTCATCTATAAGTTTCCTTTCGATGATCGAATGTCCAAATTCTGGATCTTTAACTTCTTTTAATTTCTCTAAAATCTCTTCTTCTTTGGTCATTTCTTTTCCTCCTCATCGCAATTAAGGAGATACTTCGTTCCGCCAAAGGCGGGACTCAGTATGACATATCACGAAAAATGTCATTCTGAGACCCCGGTAGGGGTCGAAGAATCTCTCAGCTCTTCTAATCTTTTCTTCAACTGCTCGACAAAAAATTTTAATTGATTTTTTATCTGCAAAGCAGCAGTCGGGTTGATTATCATTGCCATCGGTCCAAAACCTGTGACTTCAAGCTTTATTTTAGCCCTGGTCTTTTTCTCCTCCATTTCTTCCAGCTCAAATCTGCCGCTCCATTGTATATGTTCCCCTTTTGCCCTCCATGAAAAAGTTTTCTTATCTTCGCTCTGAATTACTCCCGGCTTCAAGACCGAAGTGCGGGTGGTTATCGACATAGGAACTTTGACTTTCCAGATCAGTGAATCTGAAGTTTTCTCGACTCCGCCGACAAAACGAAGACAGGAGGCGATATTCTTCAAATCTGAGATGAATTCCCAGACAGAGGTCAAAGGCAGATTAAAACATATCTCTAAAGATGCTTCAGGCATATCCGATCTCCTTTAATCCCCGCGGGAATTTGGTCAAAAGCTCAATGCCATCATCTTTTACCAGGACTGTGTCCTCAACTCTGGCTCCTCCGATGTGAGGCACAGATAAAACTGAATGACCTACTGCTAAGGTCATTCCCGAAGTTATCTCCTCCATCACATCCTCTGCGAAAATCGTGGGAAAAGGAAGCTCTTCGAAGTTTAAGCCTAAGCCGTGTACGAGTCCCCGGACATAATATTCACCAAAACCTGCCTTACTGGCTATCTGGTAGGCTTTTTCCTCTAACTCGAAAACTTTCACGCCAGGCTTAATTGATTCCATAACTGCCAATTGCATCTGAGAATAAATCGAATGAAGCTGTTTTTGTTTATCTGTAGCTTTTCCCAAAACGAAAGTCCGGCAGATGTCCCCGCAGTATCCCTGGTAAACCGGACCCAAATCAATCAAAATAAAATCTCCCCGCTCGATTTTTTTATCAGTTGCAGTGCCGTGTACCCACAAAGAGCGGTAGCCAGAGTTAACGAATATCGGAAAAGCAATCCTTTCTGCTCCGGCTTTTCTCATCTGAATCTCCAATTCAAAGGCGATCTCGTTTTCCCTGACTCCTTCATGGATCATTTTAGCTGCAAGCTCCATCCCGGAATCTGCAATCTGGCAGGCTTTTCTGATACACTCGATCTCGGTCTCCTCTTTTCTTTTTCTCAACTCCCCGATCACCGGCTTTGCGTCCAGGACCTCGACCTGAGGATTTGCCATCTTGAAGCGATCCAAAAGAAATGCCGGAGTGGCAAATTCCATCTCCACTCCCACCTTAGGATGCTCAATCCTCGAAGCTCCAAGATATTCTATAATCCCCATCATCATCTCGTGTAAAGCCCGGTAAGTTTTGACGTTTTTTATCCAGAAAGTTTTCTTTACCTCTTCTAATTCAGAGGCAAAAACCATCAGAGTTGGCTCACCTTGCTTAGGGATTAAAATCCGGGGTGGTTTTCTCAATCCGCCGGTAAAGTAGAAAAAATTCTCCGGGCTTAAAATCAGAAGAAAATCCAGTCCAACCTTCTGCATCAGCTCCTGGGCTTTCCTCACTCTTTCCTTGTAAACCTCCATAATCCCTCCTTAGTAACGAATCTAATCTATATCGTTCATAGCCACTTTAGTGGCGTAGGTTTTTTCCTGTCATTCTGAAGGAGCGTAGCGACTGAAGAATCTGTCGAATTTGACCTTGAGGTAGATTCTTCGCCCTTCGGGCTCAGAATGACATCAGGCAACAAAACCGGACTAAAGTCTGTTTAAAGATAAATAATTAATCTTCGATTATTTTTATATAGACCTTTCTATGCCTTGGTCCATCGAATTCGCAGAAATAGACCCCCTGCCAGGTTCCCAAGACTAATCTTTTCTCCTCGAAAAAGATATTCTGAGAGAAACCCACCAGACTTGCTTTTATATGAGCAGCCGCATTTCCTTCGGTGTGGGAATAATTATCCTCAAACGGTATGTTTTTATTCAGCTCTTTGATTATATCTTTTCTCACGCTCGGATCCGCATTCTCATTGATAGTTACCCCGGCAGTGGTATGAGGAACGTAAACACAACATAAGCCTGATTTCATACCGCTTTTCGATACGACCTCACTAACCAAATCGGTTATATCCACCATCTCGACACGAGACGAAGTTCTCAGACTCAATTCTTTGATCATAAAAAGAGCGCCTCCACAAAATCTTTCGAGTCGAACTCCTCAAGATCATCGATCCCTTCTCCTAAGCCTACGTACCTCACGGGAATTTTAAGCTCATTGGCAATGGCAATGACTATTCCTCCTTTTGCAGTTCCGTCTAATTTTGCCAGGATGATGCCGGTAAGTCCTACTGCTTCATCGAACATTTTTGCCTGGGGTATTCCGTTCTGCCCGGTAGTTGCGTCTAAAACCAGAAAAACATCCTGAGGTGCACCTTCCAGGCTTTTCCCCATCACCCTTTTAATTTTCTTCAGCTCTTCCATCAGATTATATTTGGTGTGAAGTCTGCCTGCAGTATCCACTATTACCACATCTATTTTTTTAGCCAATGCGGATTTGACCGCATCAAAAGCCACTGAGGCCGGGTCCTGATTGGGCTGGCTTTTTACGATGTCCACTCCTGCCCTCTGCGCCCAGATCGAAAGCTGCTCTAAAGCCGCAGCCCTGAAAGTGTCACACGCAGCGACCATGACTTTCTTACCCTGGTCTGAATACAGTTTAGCCAGCTTGGCAATCGAGGTAGTCTTACCAGTTCCGTTCACCCCAACTATCATAATTATCAAGGGGTTACTTTCCTGACTTAATGTTTTAGTTGAAACCTGAGAATTCTGCAAGATATTAAAGATTTCGTCCTTCATTATATCCACTATCTTCTGAGGCTCCTCTATTTTTTCTTCCTTAACCCTATTTTTTAAATCCTGGATAATTTTCTCTGTGGCATTTACTCCAACATCACCTTTTAGAAGAACCTCTTCTAATTTGTCCAAAAGCTCCTGGTCAATTTTTTTCGAGAGCCCAACAACTTCAGTAATCTTGCCCAGCAGACTTTTTTTGGTCTTACTAAGCCCCTGTTTCAGTTTTTCAATTGAGAACTTGAGAGACATTTTATTTTGCTTATCTTTTCTGTGCCCGCCACGTCCCCTGACCTGGCGGGTTATATTCCTCTCTCTGACACTTTAGCCTGTCAGGGAGAAATTGTCGTCGGGTCAGGGGACCCGACGAGCACAAATTCATCGTCATTGCGAGGAGTCCATTTGGACCAAGAAGCAGTCCATTCTTATCAAGTGAAAGGATTGCTTCGCTCTCCCGCTTCTGGCGGGATCGCTCGCAAAGACGGAATTCAATGCAATACAGTTTATCCCTTAAGCCTTTTCTGTTATCACCTCTTGCGGATTAAGTTTTACCGAGACGATCTTGGAAACGCCAGGTTTTTCCATAGTTACTCCATAAAGCACGTCTGCAGATTCCATAGTGAGTTTGTTATGGGTTATGATAATGAACTGCGTTTTCTGGCTGAAGTTTTTTATCAGCTTTATGAAGCGGGTTAAATTGGCATCATCCAGGGGCGCATCCACCTCATCTAAGACGCAGAATGGACTGGGCTTCACTAAATATAGAGCGAAAAGTAAAGACAGAGCAGTCAGCGCCTTCTCTCCCCCGGAGAGCTGGTTAATATTTATCAGTTTTTTTCCCATCGGACGGGCAGAGATCTCGATTGGAGACTCCAGCGGATCCATCCCCTCGATCAGGCTCACCTCTGCCTCTCCGCCTTCGAACAGGGTTTCGAATACCTGCTGGAAATTCGCCTTCACTTTCTGGAAAGTTTCCAGGAACAGCTCGATCGCAGTTACATTGATCTTATCAATGGTCGAAACCAAATTCTGTTTGGCCTCGACCAGGTCTTGCATCTGTTTTTGAAGAAAATCCAGCCGGTCTTTTTGCTGCTGGTATTCTTCCAAAGCTAAAAGGTTAACCGGTCCCAGCTCTTTTATTTTCTCCTTCAGCTCGGTAATTCTTTGAGGATAACTCTCGAACTCCTTCTCCTCCTCCTCGCTCAGAGGTTCTACCTTTTCTAAGTCTTTTTCCTGCTCCTCCCAGATTATCTTTTTCAGATTTTCCCTGACAGTGGTCACCTCTAATTTTTCCAGCTCTAACTTGTGGAGGATTTCCTGCAGTTCCTCTTTTATCTTTCGTTTTGATTTGAGCTCCTCTTCCAAGGACGCAAGCTGGGGCTGAATCCGCTCCAGCTCCTGCTGGCAGCTTTCTGCCTGCTCTTCCTTTTCCACTCTGCTTTTTTCTTTCCTCTCCAACTCTGATTTCTGCTCATAGCTTTTCCGATTGAGCTCCTCTATCCCTGAATTTAATGCTTCCCACTCCTTCCTTTTTGACTCTTCATCTGAGACCAGATCCAGGTCCAGGTCTTTTAACCTCTCGGTTTCGTTTTTTATCTGCTCCTCTTTACCCTGCAGGCTCACCAGTTCAATCCTCAACTGGTTCAGCTTCAAATAAGCATTTTCCTTTTCAGTCTCCGACCCCTTTAACCCCTCCTCCTGTATTTCATATTCCTGCTCTAAAACATTTCTTCTCTCCCTCAGGTCGCCTGATTTCAAATTACTTTCCTTTTCTTTTAAATCTGCAAGCTCCTGAGAAAGCTCAGCTTTTTTTTGTTGAATTATTTCCTGTCTCTGGTTCAACCCTTTTTCAAGCTCCTCCTGCCGAGCTAAATCCAGCTCTAAATCTTTGAATCTTGTTTTCTCCTCTTCCGTCCTCCGGTCCAAATCAGAAAGGGAAGAGACTAGATCAGACTTTTCTTTCTCCTTAGCCTCTACTTCGTTATTCAAATTGGCCAGCTCTTTTTCCAGAGAGGAAAGTTCATTTGAGATCCCATTCAGCTCTTCATCTCTGCCAACTAAGAATATCTCTTTTTCTGAGCCACCTTCCATCACCTTACCGCCTTTTATAACCTGTCCGTCTAAAGTGACCACACCGTATTCCTGACCCAACTTTGAACTTAATTCTATCCCGTTCGGCAGCGAGTCGACCAGAGCGATTCTGCCTAAAAGAAAATCAATGACCGGCTGATATTCCTCTTTGCACTTCACAAACTCTTTTGCCCAGCCTTTAATCCCGTTACCTTCCAACTCGACTTTTGCCGGTTCAAGAGTTATCTCTCTGAACCGGTCTAAGATGATGAAAGTCGCCCTTCCTTTTTTCTCTTCTCTTAAGAGCTCAATTCCTCTGCGGGCTGAATCGAAATCCTGTGAAAGTATAAACTGGGCAGCCTCTCCCAGGGCTATTTCTATGGCTGGCAGACATTCTTTCTCTACATTAATGAGACTGGCAACTGGTGCGATCAGTCCTGGTATTCTTTCTTTTTGACTCAGGATTTCCCTGACCCCGGCCTGATATCCTTCATAATGCTCCACCATATCCCGTAGAAGCTCAAATTTAGCCTTAAGCGAGCTTTTTGTCTTCTCTTTTTCGTTTTTCTGCTCAACCAGGGTTTCAATAATCCTCTGCGTCTCTTCTGATTTTGCCTGAAGTGTCAGCTTTTCTTTTAGTTTATCCTCCAGAGAATTTTGTATTGAATGAATCGACTCTTTTAGAACTTCTTTTTCCCCGTGGACCGTCTGTAAGGTATCGAGAAGATTCTTCTTCTCCTCCGCCAGAGAGGTTTTCCTTTTTTCCAGCTCATCCAACTGCAGTCTGTAATTTTGTTCTTCTAATTCTGACTGATGCAGTAATTTATTGACCTCTGAAAGCTGGGCATTGAGTGAGGCGATCTTCTCTTTATAATTTCTCAACCTGTCATCCAGAGCTTTAAGCTCTTCTTCTTTAGATTCGTGTTCTTTTTCCACAGAGCTTATCTTTTCTCTCACTTCTCTGGATTTTTCCTCTTTCTCTTTTATCTCCGATCTGATCGTCTCTCTGCGGGCAAGATTCTCCTCTATCTCTCTTCCCAGTCTCTTCTGGTTTTCTTCTAAATTGAGAACTCTTTCCTTATTCAGGGCATTTTCCTTTTCCAGGGTGCGCAAAGCCTCAAGACACTCTTCTAATTCCCTCTGCCAGGAGAAGAACTTTTTCTCAACCTGAGTCAAATCCAGTTTCAGCTTTTCGCTTTTCAGCTCCAACTCTGCCAGTTTTGCCTTCTGAGCTACTCTTTCCTCCTCTTTTTCCTTTAGTCCTGTCTCCAGTTGACCTTCTTTCTCCCACAGGGAATCATACTCGGTTTTACTGGCTTTCAGCTCCCTGTCTTTCAGCTCCTGGGATAATTTCTTAAACCTTTCTGCTTTCCTTACCTGTCTTTTCAGTGAATTTACCTGTCTTTCCACTTCTGCGGTTAAATCCTTCAGACGCAGAAGGTCGTTTTCCGTGCTTTCTAATTTTCGACAGGCTTCTTTTTTCCGGTGTTTATATTTGGAGATACCGCTGGCTTCCTCAAATAAAAACCTCCTGTCTTCGGTTTTGTTCGAGAGGATCGACTCGACCATCTCCGGCTGGATCACCGAGTAAGCATGGGTCCCCATTCCGGTGTCTAAGAACAAATCGATGATATCTTTTAACCTGCAGGTCTTTTTATTTAAAAGATACTCGCTTTCTCCGGAGCGGAAAAGACGCCGGGTGATCTGCACCTCCTGATATTCGGTGGGAAGTATACCCTGGTTATTCTCTATGACCAGCGAGACCTCTGCCATCCCTAAAGGTTTCAGCTCTTTGGTCCCGTTGAAGATAACCTCCTCCATCCTTTCGCCTCTTAAAAGGGAGGTCCTTTGTTCTCCCAAAACCCAGCGAATCGCATCCAGGATATTGGTTTTCCCGCATCCGTTCGGGCCAACTATGGCAGTTATTCCCTGATTAAAAACAAATTCGGTTTTGCTGGGAAAAGATTTGAAACCTAATATCTCTAACTTGGATAAGTACAATTGACCTCCTCTTTTCTAAACCCGTTGCTCAAAAAAACTCCTTCATTCTGTTGCTGTGGTATCTAAGAAATCCCTGTAATTATTTTTATTGATCTCCCGCCCGAAGATGCTCTTACCTTTTGGCCCAAAAGACCTAAGCTTTTCTCCATTAAGGTAACCTTTGACTAGCCAGGCTCTGCCTAAGGTGAGCTTAAAATAGTCCTGGGCTTTGTACTCTACCTGCATTCCATTGTTGATGAAGCCTGTGAAGAGCGTGTCTCCGTCACCAATCACCATTGCCCAGGTCCTGTCCAGTCCTTCTAATCTCAGGGTCATCCCCTTTGGTTGAGAGGGGATTTTTTTGACCTCTTCCTTTTTTGCAGGTCTGGGTTCTAATTTCCCAGTATCCGGCATAGGAAGAGCAGGACCCAGCCTGGCTTCTTTCATCTCCATTTTGGTGTCTTTATCATACTTATAGATCTGTTGATGCATTATAAATAACAAAATAATTATTACTCCTAATAATATACCGGCCAGCACCAACCAGGAATTATAATTTGTTTTTCCTTTTCTTATGGTTACTTGCTCTGTT
>JALHSU010000135.1 GCA_022865345.1 Candidatus Zixiibacteriota bacterium | reverse complement strand
TAGCCTAAAGGTGAAATTTTTTTTCAATACCCGAAAGATGGAATGGGGAAAATATCGCAGTTTTTACATGGACAAAAATGGAGTTCTGCTTTCCCCTTTTGAAAAGCCATCCAGGCTGGAGAATTTTCGCGGAATATATTTAAGGTTCAATCAGAATAAAGATGAAGTTGTGAATTTCATTAAACAGAGGATAAAAAGCTAAATGCCTTTCAGACACATCTTTTCCACTCAGCCTAAGGGAACTAAAGTAGAAGAAAAAGGGCTTACCCTTGAACAGCAGGAGATTTTGGACAAGATTGCCAAGAAGGTGGTCTTATGGAAGATGTCTACGCCGGCAATTTTGTTTTTGGAATCAGTCAAACCCTTGAATTACATCGGTTCCCAGATGTTAGTTTTTTTCGAGCCTTTTGTCCAGACCCTTTTCTCCTGGAAAGAGTTTGATGAGTTCAGGAAAATGATGGAAGAGCGGGAGAGTGTGGAAAGGCTCTTGCAAACTATAGAGAAATTCGACGCTGAGGCTTTAACTAAGGAAAAAGAAGATAAAAAAAGAAGGAAAGAGGACCGGAAAACCAAAGGTAGAAGGACTTTGTGGCAGGTGATTTCGGGCAAGGGTTAGAATTTCGTAGCGTTGCCACTCTGTGGCAACGAGTAATGTAGCGTCGGGCTTTATGCCCGACGAATAATTGTAAAAAAGTGCCGAGCTTACGGATACGCTCGACCGAAAGAGAACTGAATGAAAATTCTAAATGTCATAAGTTGGATTGCTGGACTCTTCGGTGGAGGGCCGAGACTGGGTATGGAAAAAAAGGATCAGACGATTAAGAAAACAACTGATAGCGTGAATATTCAAGCAAGGGGTGATGAAATCACATCAAAAGCCGATACCATCAAAACTGGAGATGGATCTCCTGTTGCAAGAGGAGATGGCACTACAATATACCAGAACTGCACCTTCATTTTTCCTCCTGAAAAATTTCCACAGGCAAAAAATCAAACAAAAAAAGTAGTAGAGAAAAATCTTCCAGAGAAATTCCCTGAATTAGACAAAGAGAAGATAAAACTAGCTGCTAAGATCGTTACTGATTCAAGTTCCCCTTCTGCCTTATCAACAGCAATCTATACTATCTCGGGCATGCTGTCGGAAAGTAGTGACGGAGTTGTTCCTTACAAAAAAATACAAAGTGAATTCTATGACAACCTCCCTGAATATGCAGTAGATTACTCTACTCGATGGGAGTGTCCTAAATGCCATAATGTGAATTTCTTAAATTTCTGTGCAAAATGCAGTGAAGAAAGACCAAAAAATAAATGAAAGAGCGTCGGGGATGAACCCCGACGCTACGTAAGAAAAGAGTTATTTGGAGTGTAAACCTTCAGGTTTACAAAAATGGTAAAGCTAAAGCTTTACACTCCAGTAATGTCATAAAGGAGTTCTATGAAAGATTTAAAACCTGAAGATATCAATGTAATTGTAGCCACCGATTGCGGAAGTACTACCACTAAAGCCATTTTAATCGAGAAAAGAGGAGATGAATACCGTCTCATCGTTCGGGGTGAAGCACCGACTACAGTTGAGGCTCCGTTTGAGGATGTGACCATGGGGGTATTAAACTCTGTGGCTGAGGTGGAGGAGCTTTCTGGCAGGAAGATCTTGGATGACAAAGGGGCAATAATCTCTCCTGCTAAGGGAAATGTAGGCACTGATATTTATGTTTCCACCTCCAGCGCTGGTGGAGGCTTGCAGATGATGGTCGCCGGCGTGGTCAGGAGCATGACTGCAGAAAGTGCTGAAAGAGCCGCCTTAGGAGCAGGCGCAATTGTGATGGACGTTATCGCTTCCAATGATAAAAGGCTTCCCCATCAGCAGATCCAGAGGATCAGGCATTTGAGACCGGATATGATTGTGCTTTCTGGAGGAATCGACGGTGGGACAACGACTCACGTTGTTGAATTAGCTGAGCTTCTTTCTGCTGCAGACCCAAAACCCAGGCTGGGTATAGGATACAGACTTCCGGTCATCTATGCTGGAAATGTCGATGCACGTGAAGCCATAAAAAATACTCTCGGAGATAAAGTAGATCTGACCATAGTCGATAACATACGACCGGTTCTGGAAAGGGAAAACCTTTTCCCGGCACGGGAGAAAATCCACGATTTATTTATGGAACACGTGATGGCTCAGGCTCCCGGTTACAAGAAGCTTATGACCTGGACCGATGCGCCGATTATGCCCACACCTGGGGCAGTTGGTTTGATTATGAAGAAAATTGCAGACGAAGAGGGAATCGAGGTGGTGGGTGTTGATATCGGTGGAGCAACAACGGATATCTTCTCCGTATTTCAGGGGACATTTAATAGAACAGTTAGCGCCAACTTAGGAATGAGCTATTCTGTATCGAATGTCTTCGCTGAGGCTGGTTTAAATAATGTGATGAGATGGGTTCCTTTTCACATGAACGAAAGGGATTTGAGAAACCGGGTTAAAAACAAGATGATCCGGCCAACCACCATCCCCCAGACCATGGAGGACTTGATCTTCGAACAGGCAATTGCCAAAGAGGCATTGCGCCTTGCCTTTATTCAGCATAAATCTTTTGCCACGGTTTTAAAAGGGATCCAGCAGCAGAGGACCATAGCCGATGCCTTTGCCCAGACCGCAGGAGGCCTGACCCTGGTAAATATGATGACCTTAAATATGCTCATCGGCTCTGGAGGGGTTTTATCCCATGCACCCAGAAGAGATCAGGCTGCTTTAATGTTAATAGACGGATTTATGCCGGAGGGGGTAACCAGGCTATCAGTAGACAGCATCTTCATGATGCCCCAGCTCGGGGTTTTATCCACTGTCCATACCAAAGCCGCAGTTGAGGTCTTCAACAAAGATTGCCTGATCCATCTGGGCACCTGCATCGCGCCGGCTGGTGAATTAAAGGTCGATTACAGCTCTACGACCCGTAGGGAGGAAAAAGAGATTTTAAAATATAAATTTCATATGCCCAATGGGGAAACAATCGAAGGGACTTTAAAATTTGCCGAGATGAAAAAGTTCCCCTTAGGCTTTGACGACAAAGGAATTCCCTTAAAGGCCAAAGTTACTTTAGAGCCGCTTAGAGGTTTTGACGTCGGCGCAGGAAAAGGAACCAAGGTGGAGAAAGAGATCTCCGGCGGAGTCACCGGAATAATCTTAGACGGCAGAGGAAGACCATTTAACGTGCCGACTGATGATAAGATCAGAGTACAGAAGCTTAAAGAGTGGATGATAGCTTTGGATATATATACCAAGGGGGCATTGGAGAGGTTATAGATGGAAAATTCCTCAATTCTTCTCCCTTTATGTGAGAACGGTAGCGTTGCCACTCCTGTGGCAACGAAAGACGTCCTCACAGGAGTGAGGACGCTACAGCTGTCGCTCGATTCGTCGAGCAAGAAAGCCCAATAAATTGGGCAACTACATTGAAATCTAAAAGGAACTTTTATGGGTCATGCATATACACCGGGCTTAAAAGTAACTGAAAAGCTTTTGGTCACCAAGAAAAGAATTTTACCTCTGAAAGGCGAAGTTCTGGTAAAAGTCGGTGATAAGGTAAGCCCGGACACAGTGGTTGCCAGGACCAACCTTCCTGGAAATGTTGAGCCGATAAACATCGCCAATATCTTAGGGCTTCCGCCAGAGGATGTGCCTGAGCATATGCTTAAAAAAGAAGGGGAAAAAGTTAAGGAAAACGAGGTGATCGCCAGGAGCAAAACCTTCTTTGGACTTTTCTCCTCAGAATGCAAGTCAAAATCTGAAGGGACAATCGAAAGCATCTCCTCCATTACCGGGCAGGTCCTGATCCGGGGAAACCCTATCCCGGTAGAGATAAAAGCCTATTTAGAAGGAGAAGTGGTGGAGGTCTTTCCGAAAGAGGGTGTTTCGGTCAGCACCTGGGGCTCCTTTATCCAGGGAATTTTCGGAATCGGCGGGGAGACTCACGGAGAACTTAAAATTGTGACCAGGGATAACACTGAAGTGCTAACTGATAGCCTGATTGATAAAGAATGTGCTGGCAAGGTGATTGTAGGCGGAAGTCTGGTTACCAGCCCCGCGATAAAAAAAGCAGTCTCAGTTGGAGCAAAGGGGATCGTCATAGGCGGGTTTGATGATAAGGATTTGAGGGAATTTTTAGGATATGATTTAGGAGTAGCTATTACCGGCTCAGAGGAATTAGGCATAACTTTAGTAGTTACCGAGGGTTTCGGACAGATAAATATGGCAGAAAGAACTTTTGAACTGCTAAAATCCAAACAGGGGAAAATGGTTTGCATAAATGGAGCCACCCAGATAAGGGCAGGAGTAATCAGGCCCGAGGTGGTGATCCCTTATGCTGGTGATATCCACCAGAAAATCGAGAC